>JAQUOR010000024.1 GCA_028717025.1 Candidatus Omnitrophota bacterium
AGGCTGTTGCTGGAACGTCTGGAGCGAATTCGGAGGCAATGTGTTTAGCGACGGGTACACGAATTCCATAAAAAGTGAAAAAATCAGATATGCCCAGCAAATGCTTTTAGGAAAAGCCGCACCCCGTCAAGACATCCCTTGCTCAGTTTGCGATATTTATTTAAAAATGAAAGAAAAGGGTAACTATTTATCTTTGAAAGAGCTGTATCCGTCCCTGTCGTTGCGAAACAGGCTTTCGGGCCTTGTGCGCCAGGTGCCTGGATTAAGGTGGATAGGGCAGTTATATAAATGCGTAAAAGTTGTTCTTTATTGTAGTGGAAAAAACTAACCCGAGAGTGTCTATTATTAAAGAGCCATGAGTAAAGAATATCAGATTTGTCAAAAGTGTATCATGGATACTACGGATCCGGAAATTGAATTTGACAAAGACGGTACCTGCAATCATTGCCGCATATTTTGGGATCCCGCAAGCAACTGGCCCCTTAAAAGCCGGGAGAAAAAGGAAGAGCGGTTTAAATTGCTTGTTGATGAAATAAAAAATTTTAAAAATAGCGACGGCTACAATTGTGTAATTGGTCTAAGCGGCGGTGTTGATAGCTCTTACCTTGCGTATATCGTTAAACGCGCAGGATTGAACCCTCTGGCTATACATGTGGATAATGGATGGAATACAGAACTTTCCATAAAAAATATCGAAAATATTGTTAAACGGCTTGATATCGATCTATATACGCATGTGATAAAATGGGAGGAGTTTCGGGAATTGCAGCTTGCTTTCCTGAAGGCATCCGTCATTGATCTGGAGATGCTTTCGGATAATGCCATTCTTGCCGGAATATATAAAATTGCCGCCAAGCGAAAGATCAAATATTTTATAATCGGGACCAATATCGCGACCGAATCTATTATGCCCCGCACCTGGTTTTACGCGGACAAGTGCGATGGACTGCAAATCAAGAGTATCTACAAGAGATTTGGAAGCGGCAAAAAAATACGAACCTATCCAATTTTTAATTTCTATGACTACGTGCAGTTTAAACTATCACGGGGTCTGCAATCTGTATCGTTATTGGATTATGTAAACTATAGTAAAATCGAGGCAATACGGGTTCTTGAAGAAGAATTGGGATGGAGGAGTTATAAATACAAACATTATGAATCTATAATAACGCGGTTTTATCAAGGATATATATTACCGCAGAAATTTAATGTGGATAAAAGAAGAGCACACTTATCTTCATTAATCTGTTCGGGGCAAATGACAAGGCAAGAAGCTTTGAAAATAATGGAGCAGCCCTTGTACGAGCACAATGAACTCGAAGCGGATAAGGTATTTTTTTTAAAAAAGCTCAAGCTTTCAGAAACCGCATTTGAGTCCATAATGCACGAGTCCATACGATCGCATGGAGATTTTCCTTCATACGATAGGATTTTTCAAAGATTGAAATCGGTGAGGAACAGGGTTCGACGGATATTCCGTTTTCCGTTCCGGTAACAAGTTCGCTATATTTGGATTAGCAGGAGTGAGCGGTACGTAGCATAAACCCGATGTATAAAGGATTGTTTATAACTCACGACGTAAGCATGCATGGTTCGCCGACGAGTCTTGGTTTACTTATATCTAAATTTCGCGGCATCAGCGTGGACATGCTTGTTGAAAAGCATGAATTCCAGCGCTACGGTCAGGATTTTATTCGAAAAAGATTTAGCGAGACCGTACAAAACATTTTTAATTGTCGTCTCATTGCGGATTATGGATTTACTACAACAAAATTGCGTTCGCCTTCATTAAGAAAGCGTGTTGCGCATGTGATAGATACACAGGTAATTCGTGCGATAATCAAGAAAGGCGGGTATGATTTTATTCATTTGAATTCCCTCGTTCTTTATCCGCTTATTCACAAGGCATATCCCTTTATTATCCATGTTAGAGAAATCTATCGCGGGTACCATAAAGATAAAGTTTCCCGGGCATTGCAGAATGCCAGGGGGGTTATCTTCATCAGCGAATATACAAAGGAGCCGTTTCGAAACGTCCCGTTGAAGAAATCTGTTGTATTACAGAATCCTTTCGACATGACAAACGTACGGAGCGTTAAAGCCGATGATCTTGACGAAAGGCTCGCTGTTGCGCGCAATAAAGGCGTGGTTTTTTCTATTATTGGTAATATGTACGAGGAGAAGGGCATTGATTTTGTTATAGAAAGTTTTACGAAAGTACAGAACGAAAATACTACACTTCTCGTAGTCGGCAACGGCAGCGAAGAATATCTTGATAAATGCAGATTGCGCGCCGCCGGGGATAAACGGATTATTTTCTATGGAGATGAAGAAAACATAGATAAAATATATTCAATAAGTGATTATATTATACGCGGAGAATCCTACCCATGCATCGGCAGGACAATGTACGAAGGTCTCTATGGAGGCTGCAGCGTGATAATTCCCGGAAGTATTTGTGAAGGAAAAAATATTTTTGATTATGATAAATTTAAGCAAAAAATACATTTTTATACACCGCGTAATCATGAAAGTTTAGTGAGTGTATTGAATATGGCTGCGTTCAAGAAGGTTACTAAGGAAACCTACGAGAGTAATCTGGATGACTGCGCTGCCAAGTTCTATGATTTTATAAGATGTTCCCTGGAGCATAAAGACAAATGAAACCAAAGCATACGCATGGAAAAAAACTACACGATAAAAAGGCGATAGTCCTTTTGTCGGGAGGTCTTGATTCTGTTACAACTTTATATTATGCTAAACAACAAGGGTATACATTAAACGCGCTTATTTTTAATTATCAGCAACGGCACGTTAAAGAAATAGAACGCGCTAAAAGAATTGCCATTTTAAACGGTATTCATTATAATGTTGTTTCTGTTGATCTTGGTTGGGTTCATTCAAGCCTCACCGATAAAAAAATTCCTATTCCGAAAAGCAGGAATTTAAAAAAGAGCGAGATCCCGGTAACGTATGTGGCGGGAAGGAATATAATTTTTTTAAGCTACGCAGTTTCGTATGCGGAAAGTATCGGCGCAAAAAAAATATTCATCGGTGCGCACATTCAGGATTATTCAGGGTATCCTGATTGCCGGCCGCAATTCTTAAAAAGTTTCCAGAGAGCGGTTAATCTTGGAACAGCCAAAGCCGGCATGGAAATCATTGCGCCGCTGATCGATCTTAGCAAAAAAGAAATAATAAAAATGGGGTTAGCCTTAAAAGTTCCTTTTGAATATACCTGGTCGTGCTACAGCGGCGGAAAAACGCCGTGCCTTAAATGCGATAGCTGTCGATTCAGAATTCAAGCATTTCGTCAGCTTGGCATGGAAGACCCGCTTTTGAAAAACATATGATGCAGACTACATGATCCATGATCCAAGATCATGGTTTATAATCTTGCATCTTGCGTCCTGCCCCGTTTCCTCAATATTTTATTAAGGTGTGGGACGCCCCGAACCTTAATCATTATTTAAGCGACGGGGCTGTAGCTTAAAGCAGATAATATATGATTGCTAAAATCTCAGAAATATTCAAAAGTATCCAGGGAGAAGGTATCTATCAGGGGGTAGAGCAGGTATTCGTTCGCTTTTTTGGCTGTAATCTCGCTTGCGCGTATTGTGATACTCGGGTATTTTGCCATGAAGAGAAAACTCTCGAAGAGTTGATGCAGCAAATTACCGCTTATGGCGATTATCATTCGGTATCTTTTACCGGAGGAGAGCCGCTTTTACAGGCAGCGTTCTTAAAAGAGGCGCTTAAGTCACTAAAGCGCCTCAATAAAATCACATACTTAGAGACGAACGGCGTTCTCTATAACGCGCTCTGGGAAGTTATCGAATATTGTGATATTATTTCTATGGACTTTAAGTTGCCTTCATCGACATTAGAGAGAGCGCTTTGGGATGAACATAGAGAATTCTTAAAAGTTGCAAAAACCAAGGAAGTATTCGTAAAAGCAGTTATCGGAAAAGATACGCAACTTTACGATATCACAAAATCTATAGAGATTATTAAAGCGGTGAGTCCGAAAACGACGTTTATTTTGCAACCACAGCATCCTTTTGAGGAAGAGCTTGCAGAGAAATTGGCTGTCTTTGAAAAAATATGTCAGGAGCATGGAATTACGGTAGAAATTGTTTCTCAGCTCCATAAGCAATTAGGCATAAAATAATAAATTTTTATTCACGGTCATTCGCGATAATTAGCGTCCTAAAAATTAGCGGTAATGAGCGTATTATGGACATAAAAAAACAAGTAGAACAATTGGTTGGCGCGGCTAACTTTGATCTGCGGTTTGACGTATTGCATCTTTTACAAAAAGCTTATAGGCTTGAGAAAAATGTAAAAGCGAAGGATGCATTGGGTTGGATTTTGGAAAATGCAAAAATTGCGCACAGGGAATCTTTGGCCCTATGCCAGGACACAGGCCTGCCTGTAGTATTTATTGAGGCAGGCAAGGATATCCCTATTTCTTTCGCACTGCTAAAAGCCATAGAGCAGGGCGTTGCAACTGGCTATGCGAGAAATTACTTACGTGCTTCTATCGTAGACCCCTTAAAGCGAGGAACGCCTTCCTTTGTGGGCGTAACGTCTCATGTAGAATTTTCGTCTGCGCATAAGGGGCTAAAAATTACGATTTTTCCTAAGGGTTTTGGCAGTGAGAATAAATCGCAGCTAAAAATGTTCAATCCCACTGCCGGTTTAAAGGAGATTGAAAATTTTATTATCGAAGCGGTTAGGCGCGCCGGCCCCGAAGCCTGTCCGCCATTTGTGGTCGGGATAGGTATAGGCGGGACATCTGACGGTTCTTTGTTGTTAGCCAAGAAGGCTTTACTTGAAAAAATTGACAAGTCAAATCAGGACAAAACACTAAGGCTTATGGAACAGCGTTTGCTTAAAAAAATAAACTCCTTAAACATTGGGCCTATGGGGTTGGGCGGTAAATGTACAGCTTTGGCGGTAAAAATAAAAACCGCACCGACACATATTGCGGGTTTGCCCGTTGGAATAAACATCAGCTGTCATGCGCTAAGGAGCGCGACAATGTATTTGTCTAAGATGCGGGAGGTGTTATGAGTAAGTCAATAAACGCTAAGTTTGTATCTCTATCAATTGGTTTATTGTTGTGTGCCACAATAGCATTGGCTCAGGAAAATGCCAAAGATTATTATGCCCGTGGCTACGAAAGCTCGCAGAAACGTAATTACGCGGAGGCAATCGTTGATTTCACAAAAGCTATAGCGTTAGATTCGCGCTATCAAAGCGCCTATTACGCACGGGGTTTAGCGTATTATTATCTAGGTAAGTTCGATCAAGCTATTTTAGATTATAGCAAGGTAATAGAAATCAATCCGAAAGATGTAAAGGCATATCATGCGAGAGGATTAGCGTTTGATGGTAACAGCAATCTTGAACAAGCGATTCTTGATTTCACTCAGGCAATAGAGCTGAATCCCCAGTACGATAAAGCCTATCATAACCGTGCAGTCGTCTACGGTAAGAAACGTGAATTTGCAAAAGCAGTTTCTGATTTTTCTAAGGCGATACAAATAAAGCCGGAGGAGGATGACTATTACAACAGAGGATTTGCGTATCATCTGTGGGGCAAGATAGACGAAGCTATAGCAGATTATACGAAAGCTCTGCAAATGGCCCCAACTGACGCGCGATGCCTGAATAATAGAGGTATTATATATCTTCGCAAAAAAGAATATAATAACGCTATCGCCGATTTTTCTGAGGCTATTGCTTTAGCCCCGATAGAAGAGCACAAGAAGCACGCAAATCCTTATTTAGGGAGAGCGCAAGCATATATTGCAACGGGTAAATATGAACAAGCCATTATCGATTGCGATAATGTGTTGCAATATTACCCTTTTATGGACCGGGTGCACGCTTTAAGAACTAAGGCGGAATTCTTTTTAAATGAGGGGTTGTCAATGACAGCGAGTGGGCAGAAAATGCAATATGCAGGACAACTCGAGCAAGTTATTAAGCAACTTACTGAAGTGGCGCAGACAACCTCGAGTGATGCACGAGTTTACGTTAAACGAGGCAATGCGTATCGCATCAACCAACAGCTTGATTTGGCAATCGCTGACTATACCAAAGCAATCGAAATCGATTCTCGATATGCTTTAGCGTATCTTGCGCGCGCCGCTATCTACATTGATAGGGAAGCTGAATCTGATATACGCTCGCGGAACGAGAATGACGATCCCTTTAAAAACAGAGCCATTGCGGATTTAACAAAAGCAATAGAGATAGATCCCGATTACAAAGAAGCTTATTACTATCGAGGAATAGTTTATTATCTTGTCGGAGATTATGCTAAGGCAATCGAAGATGTCTTGAAAGCACAAGCATTAGGATATAGAGTTTATCCTGAATTCATCAAGGTGCTTAAAGAAAAATCAGGAAAAACTGATTAAATGTTGGCTTTCCTCTAGTAAAAAAATATTTGAGTACACTGCGCAGCGCGACAGTTTTTTAAAAATATGAGCTTAATAGCTCACAATATGCTTCCGGGTGCCCCGCAACCTAAGCATATTATTTATGGAGGCTTCGCGAAGCGAAGAAGCTAGTTTGTATTAAGCAAGGTCATTATCCCTTGCGCCTAAATATCGGTAAATTTACTTCGTAAATTTACCCGAAGCGCATCGGGATCAATTCAACTAAGAGTTTTTGTGCGCTCTTTCTAGTCGCTTCAAAAACTCAAGTTTCATTGAGGAGGTTTAATCATGCGAGTCGCACAAGCAAAAAAAGGAACGATTCTAAAAGATGAAGGGGAACTGTATATGGTGGTGGATATCGACCACCGCACTCCGGGTAATTACCAGGCTTGTTACCAGTTGTACATGAAAAACCTGCAGACCGGTAAAATTCTTAAAAAACGCTACAATACCGACGCAAGCGTTGAGGAAGCGGATGTTGAATCGAAAAAGGTTCAATTTCTTTATCGCGATGGGGCAGGGTCGCATTTTATGGACATGGAAAGTTACGACACTATCGCGGTCAGCGACGATGTTGTCGGAGATGCAAAGAACTACCTGAAAGAAAACAGTGAAGCCACGCTGCTTTATTATAACCACAAGACGGTGTCGCTGGATTTGCCGCCGAGGGTTGATTTAAAGGTTACCGAAGCGGCTATGGGTTTGCGAGGTGACACTGAAGGGACCGCCCGTAAACAAGTTACCTTGGAAACAGGGTATAAGATCAATGTGCCGTTGTTTATCGCCGAAGGAGACATTGTGCGCATTGATACAGTGACCGGAGAGTACGTGGGAAGAGCCTAATCGTCAGCCAGACGGGGTTAGTGCGGCTGACGATTGTCCCGCCGTAAGTCATGGGAAATATCCGCGCCCGTTCCTCGGGCAGGGAAATTTCCCATGTAATTAGCGAAGGCGGGGTTATAAAAAATCTCTAACTTTTACCAATGGTTAATTTTAAAACAGTCTTAGTGGCATTAATGGCTTCTGCGGCAGTCTGTGTATCATGCTATGCGCAGGAAGCTCCCATTAAAGTATTTGTTGCTACGAGCGACGATGTATATACCATGCGTGACGATATCCATGTTATCGTTACTATCAAAAATACTTCAGGGCAGATGGTCAACGCACGAGTCGCGCCTGTGTTTACGCTGGCCAAAAGTGATTTGCAGATTTGGGCTCCTGTACGATTGGACGGAAAACGGGATGAACTCAAAAGAGGCGAAACATCTCTTTTAACTCTTGAGCCTTTCGAAGAAAGAGCATTAGAGTATAACCTGTCTAGAGCAAAATGGGAGTCTATACATGCTTCGGTCTGGCCGACAAAGCCTCTTACTTCCATCATCCTTATTGGAAAGTATACTCTTTCTTTTGAAATAAGAAAACAGAATGGCGCCGACACCGAGATCGTCAGCTCTAATCCGCTTCCTCTAGAGATAATATCCGAGCATCTTTAGCGTCCATAATCTGGTTAAAGAGCGATGTGCATGGTGAGTCAATGAAGTCAAGACGAAATAATTTCTTAAAAGGTGATTTAATAAAATTACGGTGCTACCAGGAGGTTTTATTCTCAGGAGTTCTTTATACTGCCCGGGATCAGGCGCATAAAAAGCTGGTAGTGTTAATAGAAAACGGCAAGAAACTTCCCGTTGATTTAAAAGGTACAATTATTTATTACTGCGGCCCCACGGCAACGCCCAAAGAAAAACTCATCGGCTCGTGCGGCCCTACAACTTCAAGTCGCATGGATGAATTTGTTGAACCGTTATTAAAAGCGGGGCTCCTTGGCATGATAGGCAAAGGCAGGCGCTCAAAGCGTGTCAGAGAGCTTATCAAACGATATAAAGCGGTATATTTTGTCGCTCCTGCCGGCTGCGGCGCGTTGCTGGCGCAAAAAGTAATTTCTAAAAAGTTGATTGCATTTAAAGAGTTAGGCGCAGAGGCGATATGCAAATTGGAAGTAAAAGGCTTCCCGCTTATTGTGGCGATAGATTCGAAAGGCCGTAGTATTTATGGAGATTTATAGCCGGCCAGAGGGCCGTGGTTTGGCTTCCTTTAAGCCAAAGCCATAAATTGAGGAGGATTGATGAAACGTATCGACAATCGAGCTTTTGACCAACTACGTAAGATTGCTATTACGCGCAGTTTCAATCGGTACGCTGAAGGTTCTTGTTTAGTCGAATTCGGTAACACCAAAGTAATATGTACCGCCAGTGTGGATAAAACAGTGCCGCCTTTTTTAAGAAATTCCGGTACCGGCTGGGTCACCGCAGAATACGGAATGCTTCCGCGTTCAACACACACCAGGGTCCCCCGGGAAAAAAATGCAGGCAGGACCCAGGAAATCCAGCGTTTAATCGGAAGGTCCTTGCGCAGCATCATCAGCTTAAAAGAGCTTGGCGAGCGCACCATACTTATTGATTGTGATGTAATGCAGGCAGACGGCGGAACCAGGATTGCTTCAATCATCGGAGGATTCGTCGCTCTCGTTGATGCCGTGGTCAAAATCTCAAAAGATTTTGCGATACCGATGTGCATTACTGATTATTTAGGCGCGGTAAGCGTGGGCCTTTGGAAAGGTAATTGCGTCCTGGACCTTAATTTCGAGGAAGACTCGAGAGCAGACGTGGACATGAATGTGGTCATGAAAGGCTGCGGTGATTTCATAGAAATTCAGGGCACCGGCGAGCACACTTCTTTTACGCAGGATGACCTTGACTCAATGCTCGCGCTGGCGAAGAAAGGTATTACTGAAATCATTGATATAGAGAGAAATTTGCTTAAGGATGTGCTGAAAATATAACTTAAGCTTTCAGCTGTCAGCTCCCAGCTTTCAGCTTTTTTAAGTTTTTTAGCTGATAGCTGATGACTGAAGGCTGATAGCTATACTATATGCGTTTAATTATTGCTACTTCTAACAAAGACAAACTCAAAGAAATAAAATCCATCCTTCGCAGCGTGAAGTTTCCTATTATTTGTCTTGCTGATCTCGATAAAAAATTCCACATTAAAGAAAACGGAAAAACCTTTTTAGAGAACGCAGTTAAAAAAACTGAACCGGTTTCGCGAGCGTTCCCCGATGATCTTGTGGTAGGGGAGGATTCAGGGCTTTCCGTGGATTACTTAAAAGGAAAACCCGGAGTCTACTCCAAGCGCTATTCAGGCCGCAGGTGGACCTACGAGAAAAACAACCTCAAAATTCTCAAAGATCTTGAAGGTGTTATTTGGAAAAAACGCAAAGCACATTTCAGCGCAACCTTGGCTGTAATGAAAGCCGGTAAACTCATTAAGAAGATTGAGGGTCGGCTTAGCGGCTATATCAGTTATGAAAGCAGAGGAACAGGCGGTTTCGGCTACGACCCGATATTATACATACCTAAATATAAGAAAACCGTCGCGCAACTCCCCGCATCTATAAAAAACCGCATCAGCCACAGGGCTCATGCCTTCCGTAGATTAAAAACGTATCTAAACAAGAGATAGCCTGCACCTTTAATCCCTCGTCAAGTTTTTTCCTTTTACCCCAACTTCTATTGACAAGCGTATTTAGCCAGCACTACAATATAACCATGCAAGAAGATATGTTGCCTTATTCTATCGCCTGGATATTTTATAATGAGGATTCTGAAACGGCCAGAAGCTTAAACGCGCCTGGAAGCGTTGTGCTTCCTTATTTTGTAAGTGAAGATGATCTGACAATGGTTGATGCCGGTGATTGTGTTGGATTGGATGAATGGGATCTTTTGCGCGGTTTGATGGTTGAGTTTTTCACACCTCCACCCATGTCTGTTACGCATAAGATTAAACCTTACTTTGAGGATATACTTTACGATCTTTTAGGAAAATTTTTATGCCAGAATAATTACGATTCAGTTGAGCAATGCATTATAGCTATCATCGGTCAACTCAAAAACCATGGCGAATCAGTATGCGCTAGAGCGCTTAAAACCGGTCTGGCGATTCTTCCCCATAGCTTAAAGATTAAAAATGCGCTTTCACAGATACCGGTTTCTAAATTGGAGGGCCCTAAAAATGTCAGAATATTTCTGTAAGAACTGTTTTCATTTTAAGACTCGCACAATAAAAGAAAAAGATTTTGAAGGCAGCAGTAAATATAAGATTGAAAAGGCCATAAAAGAGCAGAACACGCCATCACTAGGATTTGCATTTCCTTTTAATAAGACTGTCTACACGCGAGTAATG
The DNA here is from genome assembly GCA_028717025.1 of Candidatus Omnitrophota bacterium. Lineage (GTDB taxonomy): Bacteria > Omnitrophota > Gorgyraeia > Duberdicusellales > 4484-171 > JAQTOI01. Next base: position 10,692 of record JAQUOR010000024.1, read on the forward strand.
AGGCATGGGGAATGTGGGATATTCTATTGCATACAACACTTGCTTAAAAGAGATCTGCATATTGATCGCGGCAATGCCGCCACGATCTCTTGCGGCAAGGAACCTTGTCCTAAATACGTGCCAGTGCATGAGAAGAATGCGTAAAGGAATTCGATCGTTGGGTGATTTATGCAAAATCGCTATGTAGGGGATATAGGGGATTTCGGAAAATACGGCTTGTTAAGATTCTTATGTGAAAAGGCCAAGTTAAAACTTGGAGTCAATTGGTATTTTGTTCCTGATGAAACGCATAATGAGGATGGCAAGTTTATCTCGTATTTAATCAATGAAAAGAAGAACCACGAAAAGTATCGTGATTGTGACACCGTATTGTATGATACATTATTTGGTATAGTTAAACCGAATAGAACGGGCAAAAATGTAGAAAGCAAAGGAGCCCGGTTAGTTAAGGCGATTGAAGAAAATACCGTTTTGCCTCAAGATACGGAATTTTACAACGCAGAAGTTCCGATAAAAGTAAGCCGCCAGAGATGGGTTGATTCGGGATTAGAAAAGTTTAAGAAATGCGAGTTCGTATTTTTTGATCCGGATAATGGCTTCGAAGTTGAAAGTTGTTCTAGGGGAAGTCTTCGATCTATTAAGTATGTTTATTACGATGAAGTTAATACATACTTTAAAAAGGGGAAGAGTTTGGTTATTTATCAGCATCGCGACATGAAGAAGGAAGATGAATTCTATGCAAGGTTTCATAGACTAAAGGAAGGCATATCTGGGGCTAAAATTTTTTCATTAAGGTTTAATAGATGTAGCGTCCGAGAGTATGTTTTTGTTCTGCAGAGTAGTCATCTCAAATTGGAGAGTGTTATCAAAGATTTCTTGAAGGGCGGTTGGGGGACGTTGCAGGCAGGTTTTACGAAACCGCATTTCATATATGGCAAAGAGTGCTAAAAAAATCAATGTAAGTGTTTGCGATATTAGATATATAATGTATTTCTATCAGGCTAATTATGAATAAAAAACAGTTGATACTTGCCTGTTTTATTTTTGCCTTTTCAAGCCTTTATGCCTTTGCCCAAGAAAATGAAGAAAAAGTTGATTGGGATAAGATTGAATATCATCTGGCCAGAGATTTAAAGGCAAAATTTCCTGATAAAAGCGAAGCTGAGCTCGAGCAAGCAATAGGCGGTGCCCTTTTGCAGGTGGATAACCAATGGGAAAGAGCGACCGTTCATTTTAAAAAAGCCGTGCAGCTTGATTCAGGCCTATATTTTGCTTGGTACAATTTAGGTTTAATAAACATAGATACCAAAGAAGGATATAACTATTTCAAGAAAGCCATCGAAAGTAATCCTGGTTTTGCTAACCCTTATTACTGGATGGCTTATTATAGATGCCGCAACCGGGAAGACAAAAAAGCCATTCCCTTGTTTCAAAAATATCTCGAAGTAGCCAGGAACAATGAGGCAGAAGCCGGACGGGTTAAGATAGCCGAAGAGGTTTTGCAAGATTTGCTTGCAGGTAGAGAAGGTAATAGTCTCAATATGATGCGGAGGCCATCGAAAGAGATTGAGTAGGGCGGAGCTGAATGCAGTAACGGTGTATTAGTAATTACTCAAACTTCAAAAAATTAGGAATGAGCTTTTCCCCTCGACCTGCTACTTGTTACCTGATACTTTTTTGAAGCTTGCAGTCTTTCTTACCCTATGAGCCATGAGCTTAGAGCTTTTCGCGTGCTACGTCCCTCGTCCTTCATCCCTCGTCTCTCGGCTTGACTGTAGACTGTCGACCGTGGACTGTGGACCTCCCCAAATCCATTGACTTTTCTCCCTAAATAGCTTATTATCTAAGGTACTATGTCAAAACGTTCAAGACGCGCAAGATTATCCTGGAGCAGGTGCAAGAGGAAAAATAAGGGTAGAAAACCCTGTAGAGGGTAGAAAGCTACCAGCTATCAGCTGTCAGCCATCAGCTTTAAGAAGACATTACCAAATGTCTATAGAGCTGTTTTTGTTTATTTTTTAGCTGAAAGCTGAAAGCTGAGAGCTGAAGGCTGAAAGCCAGTCATGAATATCATATCCCGTATCAAAGAAGACATCGATACCGCGTTTCGCGAGGACCCGGCTGCGCGTAATACCGCTGAGGTGGTATTATGCTATTCGGGTCTGCACGCCATCTGGATATACCGCTTAACGCATTGGCTCTGGAGAAAGGACTTTAAAATCGAGGCACGAATCCTTTCTCAAATTGCCCGCTTTTTTACCGGTATAGAAATTCATCCCGGCGCAACCATCGGCAGGCGTTTCTTTATCGATCACGGCATGGGAGTTGTTATCGGGGAAACGACTGAAATAGGCGATGACGTGCTTATCTATCAGGGGGTGGTGCTTGGCGGCGTATCGCATGAAAAACAAAAACGGCATCCGACTATCGGCAATAAGGTAGTTATCGGCGCAGGAGCGATACTCCTTGGTCCGATCACTATTGGTAACGAAGCCCGCATAGGAGCGGGTTCGGTGGTAATAGGAGATGTCCCGGAAGGCTCTACCGTTGTTGGAGTTCCCGGTAGAGTGATTATCGAACGCGAACCAAAACATGTAAGCGGGGTAGCTCTGGATCATAATAAAATGCCTGATCCGGTGATTGAAGTATTGCACCGCCTTGAAAAACGCATTGAGAATTTAGAGGGCGAGCATAATAAGTTTCATAAGCTATGAGATAGAAGCGGATAGCCGCGGGATAGCAACGCGGAACCACGCGGATTCTTTCGGCGTTTATCCGCGTTTTAATCAGCGTAGATCCGCCTCTAATAATAGGAGTACAAAATGAAAGTTCTCGTTACCGGCGCAGCCGGTTTGATCGGCTCAAATGTGGTAAAAATTTTAGAGGGGAAGG
>JAQUOR010000025.1 GCA_028717025.1 Candidatus Omnitrophota bacterium
GCTCCTGTCTTAATTGTTTCTCCGCGTCAACCACGTCGCGGTTCACGCGTTTTAGACACTGCACTATTTTTGTCTTTAAGTTTTCGCTGATAATGCGTGCGGTAAGCATTTCGCGCAGCACCTGGATACTCATTCTAAAATACCGCACGATTTCTCCTTCGTCAACTGAGCAGAATTTATCCAGATTGTAGAAATTAGTTCCTCTAAACCAGGCGCTTGCCGCATCCGATAGGTGAAAGTAGAATTTTTTGCTGAAAGGGTATACTCTGAATTTACGCTCTTCCCTGTGGATGTCTTTTAAGAAATTATTTAAGTCTTTTTTCATCTTTTTTATATGCTTGTTCAATTTCGGTTTCTGTTCTCCTTTGCGCGGTTCGTAGGTGAGTGCCACGATGACCAGAAAGAGGTCCTCTTCGCTTAAATTTTCAAGGAAACCGTTCTCGAACAATTCTCCTACCTGAAGTTCAAAGCTGTATACTTTGGAGGCGAGATCCGCTTTGCCGCTTACGGTAGTATTAACAATGTACCGCAAGCTTCGCAACAGGCTGATTTTTCGTTTCAGCAATTCAACCGCATCTTTCTTCTCCCACGCTCGTGCCTGGTGGAAATGAAAAGAGCGGGGATAGATGTCGTATATTTTTTCTCCCATTATTTTATAGAGGTTTATAATGGTCGCGTAGCAGGAGTTAAGCTGGCTGGTTATCGGCTCGTACTGGCCGTAAATCATATTTTCCAGGCACTGGGCATCGCAGGCAGTGGGGTTTGCTTTTATGATAACGTAGCCTTCGGTATCGATGCCGCGCCGTCCCGCTCGGCCTGCCATCTGATAGAGGTCGCGCACTTTTAAATACGCATAGTAATGCCCGTAGAATTTACTCACCGTATCAAAGACTACTGTTTTTGCCGGCATATTTATCCCTAAAGCAAATGTTTCGGTGGTAAAGATAAGTTTTATAAGGCCGGTGGTAAAAAGCTGTTCGATGATTTCCTTTAAGGTAGGCAGCAGCCCCGCATGGTGATAGGCTATGCCGCGCTTAATCAGCGGCAGGAGAAATTCCACGTGGCTTGAGGCAAGATTAAATTTTGCTACGAGTTGGTGAAAAAGTTTTGTCATCCGTTCTTTTTCTTCCGGCGTTAAAAAATCAGAAAAGGATACTTCCTGCGCCAATTCTTCGCAACGCCTGCGGGAAAAAGAAAAATAGAGGCAAGGGTAGGTGCTTCTCTTCTTAACGTAATCGATAAGGGTATTCATACGGTTATGTTTCATGTGCGTATAGACTTCAGGATTGGCTCCTTGCCGGGAGTCCCGACGTAAATATCCCGATTTTTTTAAATCAGCGAAAGTGTTGAAAAATTCATTGTTGCATTGAAAGAGAAAATGCAGGGGAACGGGGCGGTTTTTTTCTATGACTGCTTTTAAGGGAAAGGCATGTACTTTTTGCAGCCAGTCTACGAATTGTTCGATATTGGGTATGGTTGCGGAAAGTGCAAGCATCTTCATGGTCGCCGGTAAAAGGATAATCGCTTCTTCCCAGACAGTACCGCGCTCAATGTCGTCGAGGTAATGGATTTCATCAAAAATGACCCATTCCCTGTTTTTAAATTCATCAGGATTGACTAAAATGGCGTTACGAAATATTTCGGTAGTCATAATGAGGATTGGTGCGTCTCTGTTGATGCTTACATCTCCGGTTAAGATGCCCGTACTTTGAGGGTATTTTCGGCAAAAGTCCCGGTATTTTTGATTAGAGAGGGCTTTGATGGGTGCGGTATAGATGACACCTTTATTATTTTTAATGCAATCTTCGATAATATATTCTGCAATCAAGGTTTTACCCGCGCCGGTAGGGGCGCTGACAATGATAGAGTGATTGCTGCGGGCATAATGGATTGCTTCTTCCTGGAATTTATCTAATTGAAAGTCAGTCATATAACACTTTAAAATGATTAATGATTATAGAGATTAAAAAAATCGCTGGAATCTTTTTCTAAGCACTGTAATCTTTATTATTATACCAGAAAACCTTTATAGCCGCAGAGAAAAAGAGCAGGGCATCAGTCGCGCGCGGCTTTAAGCGAGCCTAAAAAATACCTTGACAAATAATTATAGCGTGCTATATTTTTATAGCAAACTCTAAAATTTAGAGAGGAGAAGGCAGCAATGGTAATAAATGAATATTCATTACGCGAGACTAAACACGCCAAAACCAAGATCGCAATAGCGAACGTTTTTATGAAGCGTTTGGAGAAGACCCGGTTTGACGATATCTCCATCCGTCAGATATGTAAAAGCGTTGAGATCTCAGAAGGCACCTTCTTTAATTATTTTCCGGAAAAAATCGATATTATTAATTATTATATGCATCTTATGTTCCTTAAAATTGTCTTTAAGGCCCGCAAAGATGCCCCGCAGGGAGGATATATACCTTTAATCAATGCTTTTTTCGCGCATTTAGCTGAGTTGTTAAGGTATAACAATATTGTCTATCAACTGATTTCTCTTCTTATCGTTCAGCAGGAAATGCCTAAGACCGCAGTTATATCGAATCTGGAAAGACAGATTTTTTTCCCCGGTTACAAAGGTATCGAAAATATCCAGCCTATGCTCGTCGATGATTTTTTAAGAGAGTGCCTGACAGGAGCCGTTAATAACCATGAACTTCCCAAAAATATTAAAATTGATGATATACTGGTGTCTTTGATAACGATACTGAGCGGAACTTTGTTGGCAGTTAAATTTTCAGCCGTTAAAGACAGATCATACCACTATATGCGTCAGCTGCGGCTTCTCTGGGATGGTTTAGGGGCAAAATGGACAACGAGAGAGAGATGAAAAAGCAAATCGCCTTTATTATAAACGTAAGTATTGCCGCAGTATTTACCTTTACCGTTATTTTTTCCGGCCATGCGCAAGATCCCGTTTTACAGATAAGCCTTGATGAAACTATCAAGCGGGCCTTAGAGAGCAGTGAAGAGTTGAAAATAAAAGAAAACGAGGTCAGTAAAACCCAAGGAGTCTATAGAGAGGTACGCTCAGGCATGTTACCCCATATAAGTGGACAATCGTTCTGGGCGAACAATATCGAATCTACCCGTGAATCGGGGCTTAAAGACTATTATGAATCGTTCGGAGTAAGCGCAACGCAGGTCGTCTGGTCATTTGGCAAGGTCATGCACGCGGTCAATTCTGCTAAGAGAGCGGTAGAGGCAAGTAAGTTTAACCGGCAAGCCGGGGAGCAGGAAATCATTTATACCGCGAAGTTAAGTTATTATAGCAGTTTACTTGCTAAAAACGCGCTATCGATAACTGAGAAATCATACGCGAATGCTCTTGAGAATAAAAAATTACTGGGACAACGCTCGTACGGTGGACGAAGCCCTAAGTACGAGATCATCAGAATGAATGCGGAGGTGGCGGCCAGAGTCCCTACCGTCAATGAGGCTCGCACTCAGTTTGACGCGACGCTGGAAACCTTAAAGAAGGTTATCGATGTAAGTTCCGAGCGTAACGTCGAGCTCGTCGGAAATTTTCAGGAAAAATATGAGAAGTTTAATTACGAACAGTTGGTAGATGCAATGCATACGTACGAGCCGTCTTTAAAAAGCCTTGGCAAAATCATTGAATCCACCGAATCAAAAGTAAAAAGTAAGTTTGCCGCTTTCTTTCCCACGGTGTCTGCGTTTACTTCCTGGAGCTACTTCGGTGGTTCGGATGTACATTCAGCGTTAACCGGTAATGACGTTGATCTCTCTTCATTCGTCGGCCTTAAGGTTGATATACCTATCTGGGAAGGAGGAGCGACCCAAGCGCAGCTGAGCCAATCCAAGGCAGACAGAGAAATCGCAATTCTTAGGAAAAAACAGGTCGAAAAGGAACTTCTCTTAGAGCTTAAAAAAGCTTTCCTGGAATATGAACAATACAAAGAAAATCTTAAGGCGAACATCGAAGCCGTCGATCTGGCTGAGGAATCGTTTAAGCAGACGCAGGAGATGTTTGCTTCGGGTCAGGTGACGTTAACCGACTTAAACGATGCGGAGCTTCTTCTCACCAATCAGAGGCTCAATAAAGAGATGACGTTATTTTATATCAATATGACTCTGGCAAAAATAGAAAAGTTGATCGCAGGACAATACGATGAAAAAGATATCAATAAAAAATCTTGATTTAAGAACGAGAATATACGCGGTAATATTCATTTTTTTCGTTCTCTCTGTATTTATAAGGATTACGCTTGTATGGATCGATCGTAACCGTGCGATTGTCAGTTTTACTTCCCAGTGGAGTAAGTACGGTAAGCCGGTCATCGTCGAAGAAATCAAAGAGAAAGATATCCCTGTATATACGAAATTTACCATAAGAATTATCTCAGATACGCTGGCTACCGGTTTTGTAACCGCAGATATCAAAGATAAGCTTAAAGAAGGTCAAGAAGTTTATTCCGCGGACAGGGGTATTACCCTTGGGACAATTTCTTATATGGGCCAGGAATTGGATATGGACACCGGAATGTTCCCTCTCAAGATAACATTTAACGCTCCCGTTGCTGCATTGGGCTCTACGTCGGTAGTTTTCGCGCGCACCCAAACGTTACAGAAGGTATTGGTGGTATCGAACAACCTGCTTGATATTTCCGGGGATGAGTATTATCTGTGGAAAATAGATAAGGGAAGAGCGAAAAGAACACGGGTCAGGGTCGGCTTAAGTAACGGCTACGGAGCGGTTATCAGCGAAGGAATTAACTCGGGCGATTTAATCGTTTCGAGCGGCCGCAGCATGTTGTCGGAAAACGATAACGTGCATATTATTTCTGATCCAGCGGTGAAGCGCATCGATATCAAAGGCAGGAGACTATGATAGAATTTTTTGTAAAACACCGTATTACTACTATCATGTTCGTCTTGGTGTTTGTGGTATTGGGCATATTCAGTTATAGCAATCTACTGGTTGAGAAAATGCCCAAGACCGATTTACCCATCGTGACGGTATCGGTGCTCTATCCGGGCGCTACTCCCCTGGAAGTCGAAACCCTGGTAGTTAAAAAAATCGAAGACGCGGTTTCCGAGATATCCGAGATCAAAAAGATAAAAAGCCGGTCATACGAAAGTCTGGGATATATTTCAATTGAGTTTTTAGTCTCATCAAACGTCAATTCCAAGTCCATAGAGGTAAAAGATAAAGTCGACGCGATACTTAATGATCTTCCGGATTCAATAGAAAAACCCGTAATCGAGAAATTCGATCCTCTGATCGTGCCGGTGGTGGATCTGGTGCTTTCCAGCGACACGCTCGATGCCCGCGACCTTTATGAATATGCGGATAAGACCTTAAAGACGAAAATTGCTTCCATTTCCGGAGTTGCCAAAGTCGATCTTTATGGCGGAAAAAAACGCCAGATCAATGTGTGGCTGGATCCCATGCTTATGAAACAGCATTATATCAGTATCGGGGAAGTGATTGGTGCCGTGAAGGCCAAGAATCTAAATGTTCCCGCAGGCGCGCTAGAAAAAGGTTTTAATTCCCTGGGGGTCAGGTTTACCGGAGAATTTGAAAGTATCGATGAGATCGCGCAGGCAAAGCTGGTTTCATCGGATGGTTCCAGCTTCCTGCTTAAGGATATCGCGGTCATCGAAGATAGTTATGAAAAGATCAAGTCGATCGCGCGGTATAACGGCAGAGAGGTGGTCGGGCTTTCCATTAACAAGGCCTCGGATGGCAACGGCGTCTCTATCGCCAAACAGATGAATCTTCGGTTGGATAGTTTTAGGAAGATCCTGCCGAAAGGGATGAACCTTGTTATAGCGACGGATACTACCACATTTATTGTCAATGAGACCATTGATACTATATGGAGTATCTTCATCGGTCTTTTACTTACTGCCGCGATTCTATATTTATTCGTGGGAAGATGGGATATTGCTTTTATCGCCTGTATCATTATTCCGACCTCGATTGTTTCAACGATGTTCCCGATGTGGGCCTCGAAGTTCTCGATCAATATGCTGACATTGCTTGCTATTGCCTCCGTCCTGGGAACGCTGATCTCAAACGCTATCGTCATTATTGAGAACGTGCTCGTGCATCTTGACCGCCACGGTAATCCGGAAAAGGCCGCGATCGAAGGTACCAAAGAAGTGTTCATTCCTATTCTTGCCGCTACCGGCACCAACCTGGTTGTTTTTATGCCGCTCTCCATGATGGGAGGTATCGTCGGGATAATTTTGCAGTCTTTCGGCCTAACGGTGGTCTATGCTACGCTTTTTTCCGTACTGGCCTCGTTTGCCCTGACGCCTATGCTGTGCGCCGCAATACTTAAGCCAAAAACAGAGAAGAAATCAGAGGCAAAAAAGCACATTTTTCTTTTAGATACACTATTCGCTCCGCTGCGCTGGATGCGGTCAGGCATCGATACGAGCATGGAGTTCTTGAAGAAAGAATGTAAGTATGTCTTTGATTCTACGTTTCGTTATCCCAAAACGACCATTATTGTCGTTGTCCTGGTATTTTTGGGATCATTGATGTTGGTTCCTTTTATTGAGAATGATTTTAACCCGAAATCCGACGAGGATCAGTTCACCATCAACCTGGTCTTGCCGCAAGGCTCTACTATAGAACGGACGCTGGAAACCTGTAAAATTGTGGAGGCGTATCTAGAAAAAATCCCGGAGAAAAAGTCATACCTGACCAATATCGGAGAAAACGGGGTAGAAAATGCCAGGATTACCTTTGACCTGGTGCCGCTGAAGAAACGCAAAAGATCAGACCTCCAGATCATGGACGAGCTGACGAAATTTACCGCGACGATTCCCGGTGTAGAGATCAGCTATACCCGGGGTATTTCCGCTGAAGCGGGCAGCGGAGATGTCTCCATAAATCTCTACGGTATCGACTATGACACCATGATCAGGCTTTCACAGCAGATGAAAGATACAATGCAGCGCAGCGGCTATTTCCAGAGTGTTATTTTGTCCTACAAATATCCCCGCGATGAGATCCGGATGAAGCCGTTGCAGGAGAAACTGATCGAATACGGGGTCACTGCCGCATCTGTCGGATCAAGTTTCCGGTGGTCGGTGTATGGGGAAGATTCTAATACCTATAAGGAAAAAGGAGAAGAATACAAGATCAATATCGAATTGACTGACGCCTACGCGCAGGACTTCGATGATATAAAAGTAATGTCCGTACTTTCGCGCAAAGGTCTTATTCCTTTGGATGAGCTCGGTGTGTTAACCATCGATAAATCCCTTCCCACGATCCGCCACCGCGATAGGGCGCGGATTATCCAGCTCGACGGTTTCCTGGGTAAAAGCTCACTGGGTATCGTTAAGGGTGTATTGAATAAGCAATTTAAGGCGATACACTTTCCCGAAGGGTACGGGTATCGTTACGTAGGCAATTCCGAGTATATGGATGAAACTAACCAAGAACTTGGCAAAGCCTTCATTCTGGCGGTTATCCTTACCTTTATGCTTTTGTGCGCCCTGATGGACTCGCTGGTAGCATACCCTTGGGCGATCATGACTACAGTGTTTACTTCCATTGCCGGGATGATTTGGGGGTTGTTCTTCCTGAATTCTTCCATTAATGTCGCGTCATTAATGGGTGTTGTTATGCTGGTGGGGATGGTAGTGAATAACGCCATTCTGCTTTTGGATTATGCCTTGATGAAAATGAAAGAAGGTGTGCCGGTCAAGGAAGCGCTCTGGCTGGGGGCTTCGGAGAAATTCCGGGCGATCATCATGACTTCCGTTGCGATCATTTTAGGCGTGCTGCCGCAGTTGTGGGCGATTTCAGACGTAAAGCGGTCTTTGGGCGCTGTAATGACCGGCGGGATGCTTGCCTCAATTTTGTTTACGTTTATTCTTGTTCCGGTTGTCTTCTGGTACTTAAACCGCTTAGAAAAAAAGTTTTTCTAGAAAATATTCAACACTATAAAACATGAAATACAAACATGCTCTCTTCCTGTATCCTTACATCGAAAATCACGCAACCAGCGTAATGAAGCTTTTTCCGCCAACCGGCCTTGAGTATGTTGCCGCCAGCGCGAAAGATTACGTAGGTAAAATAACATTGCTTGATTTACGGTACGAAAAAGAATTAACCAACCCCGTTAGCTTATTTTCTTTTATAAAAAAAGAAATCGATATTATTTGCGTAAGCATCGGCTGGGACAGGCAATTTAAGGAAATCTGCGATTTACTTTCTTGTCTGCCCGAGGATGTCCCTTTGATCGTAGGCGGATATAAAGCTACGGAGACGACGGAGGAGCTTTTTAAAACCTGCCCGCCCATTAAAATTATCGTACGAGGGGAGGGTGAGGAAACAATACGGGAAATATTAAAAGGCATACCCTTAAAAGATATTCTGGGTATTTCATACAGACAGGATGGGAAAGTAGTCCATAACCCTAACAGGCCCTTACCTGCGGTAGATACCATCACGCCTCCCGACCGTTCTTTAAGGAACAATGATTATCGTCTGAGCGTAAACGGCGTTAACGTGATGAATCTTACCTTTGATTCGGTATTAAGCGCCCGGGGTTGTCCTTATAACTGTAAATTCTGCACTTTTAGTTTAAATCCTCTCGGGCAAAAAAGAAATTATTCCGCGCGTAGCGTCGATTCCGTAGTGGAAGAACTAGAGCATATAGATGCAAAGGTTATACTTTTCAGTGATGACAACCTTTTCGCCGACATACAAAGAGCGGAGAAGATCTGCGACGGTATCATTGAGCATAAAATAAAAAAACGCTTTGTTGCTCAGGCGCGCTTAGAAATAGCTAAATACCCCCGGCTTTTAGAAAAAATGGTAAAAGCCGGGTTCAAAGCTCTTTTGTTGGGTATAGAGTCTCCTCATGACAGGATACTTGCTCAACTAAACAAAGGTTTTGATTCCGCGATGATAAGAGAGGCTTTTAAGGTACTTAATAAATACCCTATTTATTACAACGGTTATTTTATCTACGGCAATATTGGCGAGACAAAAGAAGAAATGCTTTATATTTCTCAATTTGCAAAGGAGATAGGCATAGATTCTATAGCTACCAATAAGCTGCGCATTGAAAAATTCTCTCCCTTAAGGGCATTAGCAGAAAAAACTCCCGGCTATCACATAACTGAACGCGGTGAGCTTTATTCCGATATGTATAGCCACGCAACACTTAAAAAAATAGGCAGGACCATAAAGTTTTCTTTTTACACCCCCTCAAGGTACGTAAAAATTTTATGGAAAAATGTTTTTGTCACCAAGTTTTTTACTTTCGGAGAGATTATTTCGCTTTCCGTGGTAATACCGCGCTTGATCGCCGCTTCTGTAAAACGTGAGATAAAAAAAGGCAGGTTCATCGACTCCCTCAAAAGGACATTCCTCAGTAATAAGGCATGATTAATCGCCAGCGCAGGAAGCCGTTTCTTTTGGCGTATTAACCTTTACGATAAAAATAAAATATCCTTAAAGAACATGAAAAATAAATCCTTAAATCTTTTATTTTTTACGTTTATTCTGCTTTCCTGCGGTTGCGCTACCGTTGCGCGTCACGCGGTGCCGGTTGATTTGCTGAATGACACCCGGGTCTATGGAATGCAGGATGTCAGGATTTTCGGCGGTATTCCCTGTGAGTCTTTCAAGGAAGATTTTGTAAAATTGTTTGAACAGGAAGAAAAAGCTGCTTTTTCTTTTTTTGATCTTAAGAATAGCCGTACATATTCCATACTTGCTATTTCGGGCGGAGGCGCCAACGGTGCGTATGGGGCGGGGGTGGTTTCCGGCTGGTCAAAGTCAGGGACGCGTCCGGAGTTTAAGATCGTTACCGGTATAAGCACCGGAGCGATAATCGCGCCCTTTGCTTTCTTGGGGAGTAAGTACGATGATACTTTGAAGGAATTTTACACGAAGTATTCAACCAAAGACATTACGCGGCTGCATCCGTCACGTAATTCTCTCGCGAGCACCCAGCCATTGGAACGTCTTATCGAACAGTATTTTAACGCAGAATTATTAAAAGAAATAGCCGTTGAACATAATAAAGGCCGCAGGCTTTATGTGGGGACCGCCAACCTGGATGCGCAACGGCTGGTTATCTGGGATATGGGTAAAATTGCGGCTCACGGCGACGATAAGGCTTTAGCGTTATTCCGTAAAATCATATTGGCATCGTCGTCCGTTCCGATCGCATTTTCCCCGGTGTATTTGAATGTAGAGGTCGACGGCAAAACGTATGACGAGATGCATGTCGACGGTGGAGTAGTGAAGCAGGTTTTTTTCCTTTATGGTGTTCTTCAGGGTTTTGATAAAGCCGCCAAAGAAAAAGGATTGGATATTTCTAAGGTGCAATATAAGATTTATATTATTCGAAATGGATACGCAGAGCCCGTCTGGAAGGAAATTCCTAATAAACTTTCTGCTATTGCCCAGCGTACGGTCGAGACAATGGTTAATGCCCAAAGCGTCGGCGATATCTATGAATTGTATACTTTTACGAAATTAGGCAGGGGCGATTTCAATCTTGCCTATATTCCGGTGACCCATGTGTCAGAAGCAAAAGAACCTTTCGACCCCGTTGAAATGCAGGCGCTTTTTGACTTGGGTTTTCAGGAAGCCCTTCGGGGATATCCCTGGAGAAAAACGCCCCCCGGAATGGAATAAAAGTAATTACTTTAAGATTATTTGTAAAGTAGTAGTTAACAGATGGGTGGCAAAGAAGAGTCGATCGATTCGCAGGAACTTCAAAATCTGTTTTTCTAAAAAATGGAGCCGGGGGGATTTGAACCCCCGACCTCTTGCATGCCATGCAAGCGTACTCCCAACTGTACTACGGCCCCAAACCTGCCAAAAGACAAAAAACTATATCATTTCGCGGGTAAATTGTCAATTGACAAGGCAAATCAAGAATGTTATCATTTTGAATAATCAAATTAATATAGAAGCGGATTGCCGCGGATAGTTACGCGGATTTACGCTATTTTATGCGTCTATCCGCGTTTTGTTCTGCGGATATCCGCATCTATTCTTTATTTGCCGGAGTGATGGAATTGGCAGACGTGCGGGACTCAAAATCCCGTCTTCGCAAGGAGGTGAGGGTTCAAGTCCCTCCTCCGGCATGTGATTTCTGATCAACAAGGTTTTCTTGGTTTAAATAGTTTATTTTGGCGCAGGAGCAATCTTGGATGCAATAAAGCCCTTGCGGCACTTCGATAGGAATCGAAGATTGCATACAAGTCCCTCGTCCGGCATGTGTTTATTGCCTTAAAGGATACTTATCCATAATAGCGATTAGTTTTTCATCTTCAGTTCTTTATGCTGAAAGCTGATAGCTGATAGCTGAAAGCTGGAAATAATTTGCTTATTCTAGGTTGTCAGGTCTCAAGTGCGGGTAAGATTTATGAAGCTGTGGATAGGGCAAAGAGCTTAGGCTGCAATACCATGCAGATATTTGCCCGAAATCCGCGCCAATGGAGGAAGTCTACTTTAAGCAAGGAGGATATAGAGCTTTTTAAAGAAAAAGTAAAGAAAGAAAAAATAAATCCCGTTGTGGTACATATTCCTTATACGCTTAACCTGGCATCGATAAAACAGCGTTTTCATAAAATTACCATCAGGGAATTTAGCCAGGATTTACTTGAGGCAGATAAACTGGGCGTGCAGTATTTGGTTACGCATCCCGGTTCGCATAAGGGCGGTACTGAAGAGAAGGGCCTTGAGAATATTGTTCAGGCGCTTAAGAAAATTTTAAAAGGAACCAAGGGTGTGGAAACAAAAATTCTGATTGAAAATACAGCAGGCAGCGGCCGTTGGTTAGGATATAAATTTTCTCATCAGAAATTTATTTTTGAAGAGCTAAAACAGTCGCCGCGCATAGGACTATGTTTGGATACCGCACATGCCTGGGCCGCAGGATACAAGATAGACGAAGCAGATGGTGTTGAGGCGTTATTGTGCGAAATAGACAGAGAGGTCGGCTTAGAGAGATTAAAAGTAATCCATCTTAATGATACTAAAGATAAACTCGATTCGCGCAGGGACAAACATGCCGATATTGGTAGCGGCAACATCGGCACGCAGGGGATTGCTTGCCTCATCAATCATCCGAAGTTAAAGCATGCCTCCTTCATCTTAGAAACGCCGAAAGATGGCGACGAAGATGACTTGCGGAATTTGGATATAGTGCGTAAACTCTATAATGGTGAGTAACCTGTGCGTAAATAAGTATGGCGTATTTTTTGCTAAAAAATTAGCGGTAATTCGCGTCTTCAATTCGCGGTCATTCGCGTAAGTAAAAAGAATATAATGGAATACAATAAAGAAATCGATAAAAAGTGGCAGGAATTCTGGAACAGCGAAGGTATTTTTAATACCGACACAACTGGCTCGAAAAATAAGTATTACTGCCTGGTGATGTTCCCGTATCCTTCAGCCGCCCTGCACGTAGGACACGCCCGCAACTACGTGATTGGCGACGCGGTCAGCCGCTATAAACGCACAAAAGGGTATAACGTGCTTTCTCCCATGGGCTTTGACGCCTTTGGGCTGCCCGCGGAAAACGCAGCTATCAAGGGCGGCTTGCATCCAAAAACCTCGACGCTTAATAACATCACGACGATGAAACAGCAGCTTACCCAGTGGGGTATCGGCTATGACTGGCAAAGAGAAGTGATCTCATGCCTTCCTGAATATTATAAATGGACGCAGTGGATATTTCTGAAACTCTACGAAAAGGGCCTGGCTTATAAAAAGAAAGCAGCAGTCAACTGGTGTCCTTCGTGTATGACTGTTCTGGCGAATGAACAGGTGGTAAACGGAGCCTGTGAGCGTTGCGATACCAAAGTAATTGAGCGCGATCTTTCGCAATGGTTTTTTAAGATAACCGAGTACGCGCAAACATTGCTCGATGATATCGAAGAACTTAAGTCGTGGCCCAGCCGCGTTAAGACCATGCAGACAAACTGGATAGGCCAAAGTTTCGGAGTCAACATTGATTTTAAAGTCGAGGGAGAAGAGACGATACTTACCTGTTATACCACGCGCGTGGATACTATTTTTGGCGTGACCTATATGGTGCTTGCGCCGGAGCACCCGGCAATCCCTGATTTAATCAAGGATAATCCCGACGCGCGTGCCATCCAGGCATTTATCGAGAAAATCCGCAGGCAGGATAAAACTGAACGTGCCGCAGAAAATAT
>JAQUOR010000026.1 GCA_028717025.1 Candidatus Omnitrophota bacterium
TAGAGCCCGGAGAGAAAATTTTTGCTGTCGGTGTCACTTCGTCTTTACCGTACATCATTTCAAACGGGTTATTTAATAGTAAAAGAAAATTGTTTTCTCGCAACTTACTCCAATTCACTGCACCCATTCCCTCCGGAGGCATGGGAGCCCCGCTTCTTGATATCTACGGAAATGTTATAGGGATTATTGCGTTTGGTTCAAGGTCAGGGTCTGACCTGAACTTCGCTATCCCCATGGATAAAGGAATAAAAGATTTTGTTGAAGACTCAATAAAAAAAACCCAAGAGAGGGGCCTGACGGAAATTTTTGAACATTTTCAGCGCACCGAAGAATATTATAAAGCTGCCGTTGGTTATGATCAGAAATGGAAGCAGAAACAACATGATACCGCTGATTGTTTCAGGCACGGGAATTGCGGCGGTGACAATTGCACGCAGGCCATAGAATATTATGAAAAGACTTTCAGGACAGGTGTTCTGGCCCCCGACGACATACAGCGTTTAGGGTTATTGTATTGCTGGTGCCGCAATGATTTCGATAAGGGAATTTCTTACATGAAAACGGCGATAGAATTCGACCCCGGCATTGGGTCAACCGCCGATTACTATACCGAAGCTATGGAAACAAAAATCAGCACGCTTTTGCTCGAGTATGAGTATGGCGAAGCCAAGAAATGGAAAGCACGCTACCAGCAGGACCTTGAAGAATTATCTCTTTTTATTCCCGATGTGATAGCGAACATACGAGCGAATTCAAAAATCCTCAATATGGATTGGGGGAAGTTGCCGAAGAAGCCATCAGGAAAATAGTATTTCACGTCTTTTAAAGAAACTGATAAGGAGGATATATGTTGATAAAGGATATAATGACACAAAAAGTTGTTACGGTTAGTCCCCTCATGAGTATTGTTGCTTTGGCGAAGCTTCTGGTA
Organism: Candidatus Omnitrophota bacterium; assembly: GCA_028717025.1. Taxonomy (GTDB): domain Bacteria; phylum Omnitrophota; class Gorgyraeia; order Duberdicusellales; family 4484-171; genus JAQTOI01. The sequence goes on from JAQUOR010000026.1 coordinate 932, forward strand.
AAGGAAAATATAAGCGGTGCTCCGGTAGTTGATAAAAAGGGAAATCTATTAGGAATTGTGCGGGAAGAAGGGGTTATGTTCCAGGATAAAAAAGTACATCTTCCCACCCTTGTTACTCTTTTCGGAGGTTTTCTTTCTTTTGGAACCAAAAGGTTTGAAGAAGAAGCAAAGAAGATTGTTGCGAGTAAAGTTTCTGATATCATGGAGAAAGATATCGTTACGATATCTCCCGATGCGGCGATCGAAGACGCCGCCACCCTGATGATCGACGAAGGAAACTATTATGTCCCTGTGATTGATGGCAGAAAATTAATTGGTGTGGTTACCAAGAAAGATATCGTTCGCGCGATTGCCAAAGGGAAACGTTGACAATACCGGGGTCCTCCATGAATACAAGATCAGTCATAATCACATTGATGCTGCTTTTTTCCCTTCCCATGGATGTTTTTCCCGTAACAGTTATCCTTAAAACAGGACAGGCCATTGATGGTGCGATTCTAGAAAAGACCGACACGTCCATTAAAATGGAATTTAACGGAGTGCCTTTGACGTATGAACTTAAAGACATCGAAAGTATCGACGGAGAGCCGGTAAAGCTCGCTCCTGTTGCGCCGCAAAAATTTTCTGCTTCCTCGCAAGAAGCACGTAATGCCCGCATTAACAAAGCTACCGAAAAATATATTGAAAAGGCTTTAAATAAAATCACCCGCATACAAATTTTGGAATATAGTGCGTGCAAAGTATTGACGAATTGCGACGTAAAAGAGTATAAAGAAAAAATTGATTTGATTTTGCTGGCCATAAATTACGTATTACCCCAATTGCGTGGAGAATTTTCTTTTCGGGCCCCGGAGAAGAAAATACGCATTATCGCGCTCGATGACAGGGGATATCGGACTTTTTTGCATGAATCGGGCAACGAATATTTAAAGACACCTTACGGTTTTACTTTTAAAAACGTAGGCACCATTGTCGTTAATATGGATTTAGGGGTAGAAGGTTTCTTGCGTGAACTCGTATATGTCTTGATATATGACGATATCGCAGACGCCCCTGTGTGGATTGAGGAGGGATTAGCCTGTCTTTATGAGGGCTCTGCCTGGCACGATGGGAAAATTTACATGAAAAGCAGCTGGAGGTTGCCTTTATTTAAACAGGTAATAGATAGGCCAAAATACATACCGCTGCGTGAGCTTATGCAATTAGAAAAAATCACAGAAGATCAGGAGTACGCAACGGCACAAGCGCGGTATCTCATGTATTATTTATATACGAAGAATATCCTTGGAAAATTTTATAAGGAGTATAAGGCAACCCGGGGTGAGGACTACCGGGGAACTGTAGCGCTCGAGAGAACCGTCGACACGACGATAGAGCAATTCGAACAAGAATGGCTTGCCTGGGTACGGAATTTATCAATGAAAAAAGAGGCCGATACAGAAGAGGTTTTAGAAGCTACCCGGCGACAATAATAAGGTGCATAGGTTTTTGGCGTATGAGTAGAAAACATATCTTTGGATATGACTATGAAGATTATTTTCAGTGGGTTGAACCGCTGTATGCTTTCCTATACCATAGAAGACAATTGGTGATTGCGTGGTGCATCGTTCTATTGACCATAGGTATTATCGTTACTTTCGGCTTCCAAAAATATTATGTTTTTTCTCAAGGGGGAACAACGGTATTACATAAAGAGTACACAGAAGAAGGTTTCTATTCCTTAAACCTTGGAGATAGATATATTTTCGACAGGCAACCAGTGTTACGTATAAGCATTTCCGTTCTCATCCTTGGCGGTTTTCTGTTTTACAGTTTAAAAAGCAAAAAAATGCGCAAGCATACCAAGCATCACATAAAGAAAATCGTGTTGGCAGATGGCTTGACCATTGAAGTAGAAAGACCTTATCCGGGGCATCCGGAACTTATGGTAGAGAAAATTGACGAAGAGGGAAATATAAAAATTAAAGGATTAAGGGGTTTCCGAGACGCCCAAACTCCTTTCGTGAAGGGATTAACCAGGAAGCAAAAAGAGCGATTTCAAAAAGAACTCGCACGGTTGGAAGAAGAAAGGAAAGAATACGGGCAATGATTAAGAACCTTTTTGCTGCAGCGAGAAGCTTAGGGATTTGGAATAATACCTTATTGTCGCTTCGCTCTAAAAATGCAAGTTTCATTTAATAGGTTCCACCTTCGCTGTGCCAATATTAATGGTGGGATGAAAATTTGATATTAACCATTGCCGTTGCGATGGTGCTAATTGTGCCGAGGTAGCTCAGGTGGTAGAGCGGCGGACTGAAAATCCAATCCCGCCTTTTACAATTCTTCCAATACAATACACATTTTTCACAAATGTCTGCTACGAACATAGCATTTTTAATTTGTATCGATTGTATTGTAGGCCAAAAATGATCACAAACTTTACTTTACTGTTGAGCCCAGACTATTTTACGGATGTGAGTAAAGAAAGATATGAGGGTTAAACGTAATACGTTTTTCTTGAAAAAATATGAGTTGTTTTTTTCTGCTGCGATGATATACTAAAAAAAATACGATTTTATTCTAGCGCTAAAAAAGGGAAATATGAAAAAAAGATGGTTTTTTTGCTTCCCGATTCCCCTTATCATTATTTCTGGTATTTTTCTTCCTTCCGCGTTCTCCGCTAGCGAAACCATCACTATTTCAACCTATTATCCTGCTCCCTATGGTGTCTATGAAGAGCTTCGCGCGCAGCGCGTTGCTATTGGAGAAGATTATCTTGATGGCTCCCAATACTGCTGGTCTCCAAACACTTGCACGGAGCAGATCAATGCCACTACCACCGATTTAGTAGTCCAAGGGAACGTAGGGATCGGGACAGTGATGCCTGCCCAAAAGCTACATATTTATAAGGGCGGTATGATTTTGGATGCAGGAGAAAGCACGAGTAGCGGGCAAGCAGCTTTGAATATGATTACCGAAGGTGACGGCGAAAAAGATTTGAACGAAGCCTCCACTAAAGGTTGGCATCTTGCAGCCAGAGGCGCTGGCTATACTGGCGATGCAACACAACAAAATGATTTTGGCCTGTGGTTTTGGAATGGTACTTCGTGGTTCTCTAGAATGTTTATTGAGCATAACAATACCGGTAACATGGGGATTGGTACAACTACTCCGCGGGCAAAATTACATGTGGCCGGAGAGGCCGTCATCGGTAATAGCGGTTTAGCCTGCACCAATACTACTGCCGGAGCAATGCGCTATAATTCAGGTTCGAAAACAATGCAGTATTGCGATGGAGCGAGATGGGATTCGATTGGACAACCAGCAATATATTTTGAAGATCGTTACAATGATGTTAGTACGGGTTCTGTTAACTTTGTGGATATGCCTGGCATGTCGATAACCAATGATTTCGCTGCCGGTAACATTTATATTTCCTTTACGGGTCAGATCAGGGATGATGGCGCGACCTGGAATTATCAAAGGATTCTGGTGGATAACAATGAAGTGTACAGGACCTACAAACAAGATTTTACTGGTGCGTATTGTTCTAACCATGATGCTTTAGGATTTCCTCCTGTTTCTATCAACGTAGTAAAGCCCGTTGCTGCCGGCCGTCACACGATTAAAGTCCAATGGAGAATAGAGCGAGACAGCGGTTCAGGGAAGGCTTACCAAGACGGTGCTTGTTCCCCGCGGCAACTAATAGTGATACAATAATATTAGTTTTTTCCATTGCATTTCTTGTTTGTCCATATCGATTTGTGCCAATCGTGGCCCGAAAATAATCTCTATAGGATGCCTGCATCCCAGCCGTTTTTTTGTTCATAAAGCCCTCGTCAATCTCTATGGTATTGTTTGACTTCCTATCCGGTGAGATTTATAGTATCAAGAGTTGTGTTTTAAAGTAGAAGAAATAATCAGGGGAGGTATAATGCAAGAAAAAATGATTATTACGTTCGTGTGCGCTTTTTTCTCGTTGCTATGGTTATTTGGATTGTTTTGTATCCTAAAGCCAGAGCCTATAGTCAAGTTTACTGCTAAGTTTTTTAAGCGGCAGATGAACTTTTATGGGTTTAAGGCCGAAGTAGAAATTACTCCAAAGGCTAAAATGATGTGCCGTATTTTTAATATATTTATGGTACTTTTCATCAGTCTCTTCCTGTTCCTAATTTTTTCGGGTAGATTGAGATAGACTTGAATAATCAGAGAATGGAGAAAAACAGCCCCCTAAGAGCCTGTAGCCTGAAAATTTTCCCTTGCCCAAAGTCTCTTCTATGCTATAATTCTTTAGCGTTTTTTGAGGAGTGATTACACAGATTACGGAATTATCGCTTAGCTTTTTATATGATGATTTCAGAGATTAGGAAAAAGATTACGGAGATTGCATAATCGCCGTTTTTAATGGTGGATTAAAAATTCGATTTTAACCATTGCCGTTGCGATGGTGCTAATTGTGCTTAAGGTAGCTTCCCGGCTTAAATGCCGGGACTAATTCGACTAAGCACTTTTGTGCGCTGTGCTTCAAAAGTGCAAGTCTCATTGAGCAGGTTTCCACCTTCGCTGTGCCAATATTAATGGTGGGATGAAAATTTGATATTAACCATTGCCGTTGCGATGGTGCTAATTGTGCCGAGGTAGCTCAGGTGGTAGAGCGGCGGACTGAAAATCCGCGCGTCGGGGGCTCAACTCCCTCCCTCGGCACTTTTGTTTTTTTATCATTGCAGGCAGGGCGTTTTAAAGAGAAAACAACACCGACGCGCGAAAGGGAGTCTGAGGGAAAAATATTTTCCCTCAGAGTATTTCTCTTCTTTGATCTTACTTCAGGGTGACAGCGAGCCGTGTTTGACATCTATGGTAAATCTTGCAGGCGAGCGTCATAAGGGGTGGAACCCCTCTTGAGGACGAACGAAGTGAGGACGCGTCGTGGGGCGATCCCCCTTCCTTAAGCACTTTTGTTTTTTTACAGGCCACAGGCCGCAAGCTTCAAGAGAAAATTAAAATCCTGAAGCTTGTAGCTGATAGCGGTGAGCTAACTATGATAACCGAAAACCGTTACAAAATAGCTCAGGAAGCAGAGAGAACCTCGCATATACGCAAGAAAGACATTAATATTCTTGATAGACGTCTTTCTTCCGCTCAAAAAATCGTCTTACCGTATATTCAGCAAATTGAAAATTTGATTAATAAAGATAATTTTTCTGTCGTGGATGTGGGGAGCGGGCCTACCTGTCTGGCACGTTTTTTTAAATCTCCTCATAAAACATATGTTGATCCGCTCATGGACTTCTACCAGGAATATTATCGCGAAAAATTACCCGTGGCTAACAACAGTACTTTTGTTGCGTCGATGGCAGAGAAAATGCCGTTTCCTTCAGATTCTTTTGACGTTGCGCTTTGCTACAATATGCTCGACCACACTTTTAAGCCGGCAAACATCGTTGCGGAAATAAAAAGAATATTGAAGCCGGGCGGCTACGTGTTGCTCGGTATTTATACCCATGGACCTATCTTAAAATTCGTACGCACGCTTGCCGAAAAAACAGTTATTTTTAAAGAAAAGCCGCACCCCTATTCATTTACCATAGGCAATGTTATTTCGATGCTTAATGGCGAATTCCTTATCAGGCAATGTGATATACGTAAAGGACGAGAAATTCCTTTTGATTTTAAGCGGCGCTTTTATGTCTTGATTCTTCAAAAACCCGCCCATGGAAACAAAGCTTAAAAATCTTTCAGTTTTTTTCCCTGCGTACAACGAGCAGGACAATATTGCAACGACAGTTGAGAACGCATTTAAAATAATTCCTGATTTTGCGGAAAACTTCGAAATTATCGTGACCGATGACGGCTCCCGCGATAAAACTCCTGACGTGCTCGCAGAACTAGCAAAAAAATACAGCAACTTACGGATATTTACGCATCAGCACAATAGAGGGTACGGAGCGGCTCTTAAAACGGGTTTTGCCAATTCGCGATACGAGAGTATATTTTTTACCGACGGAGATGGGCAATTCAACGTGCGCGAGATAGAGAAGCTTTTGCCTCTGGCGGATTCATGCGATATTGTCGCCGGTTTCAGGCTTAAGCGACAGGATCGTTTTCACAGGCTTTTAAACGCTCACGCATATAATCTGTTGGTGCGGATACTTTTTGGTTTAAAAGCCAGGGATATTGATTGTGCCTTTAAATTAATAAAAAGAAAAGTAATAGAATCGCTGGAATTAAAAAGTGACGCCGGATTCATAAGCGCAGAATTTTTAATTAAAGCGAAAAAAAGAGGATTTATCATAAAACAGGTTGGCGTGACCCATCTGCCGCGTCGCGCCGGCAGGGCAACGGGTGCCAGTTTCAAGGTTATTATCAATTCATTTCGCGAATTATTCAGATTATGGAACGAATTACGCTAAAAAGAGACATAGCCATTTTACTGGTACTATCCAGCATTCTTATTTTCTGGAATTTAGGCACGGGGAGCCTTACTTCCTGGGATGAAGGCGTCTATGCGCAGGTGGCCAAGGAAATTTATACTTCAGGGAACTGGGTTGATTTAACCTGGCAAGGGCTGCCCTGGAGCGATAAACCGCCTCTATACATGTGGTTGACCGTCTTGTTTTATAAATTATTCGGCATCAACGAGTTCGCCGCGCGGGCCCCTTCAGCGTTATCCGGTATCGCAACGGTGATCGCCGTGTATATATTAGCCTGCAAATTGTATTCGCGCAGAGTCGGTATTGCCTCAAGCCTCCTGCTTCTTTCTACCTGGCATTTTTTCTGGTCGGCGAGAGTCGGCATGCTGGACAGTACCTTTAGTTTTTTTATCACTCTTTCGCTCCTATTTTTAAAACTGGGCGAGAACAAGAAGCTGTATTTATTTCTTTTCTGGATCGGTTTTACCGCTGCTTTTTTGACAAAAGGCGTAGGTGCATTTTTGATTCCCGCCATTGCCTGTGTTTATCTGCTCAGCGTAAAAAAAATAAGCCTTGTACGCCGACCGGCATTCGTCCTGGGTGCGTTTTTTTCTTTGCTTCTTTTAGGATGGTGGCATTATCTTGCGTATGTGCATTATGGAGGAGATTTTATCGCGGGTTACTTCGTTAAACATCTTTTTATCCGTACCACGCAGACAGTCGAAGGCCACATCGGAGGAATATTCAGCTATTTTAAGGTCTTACCGAATAAAGGCAGGCCCTGGGGAGCGTTCGCTTTTTTAGCCGTACCCATTGCTCTCTGGAGAATTTTTCATAATAAAGAAAAAGAACATATTTTACCTGTTGTCTGGGCCGTTATCGTTTTTTTTGTGGCGACTACGGTAAAAACCAAGCTACACTGGTACATTATGGCAATTTACCCGGCTACATCGATTTTGGTTGGTTGGGTGTTAAGCAAGGTATTTAGAAAAATAACCGTTATCGCCGTCGCAGTACTGGTAGCAAGCGCGTTGATGTATCTGTCGGTTGAAAAGAAGATTTTTAACCTTGACTATTCCGGCGACAGCAAACAAATAGCGCAGGACATCCGTCGTGTCCTGCCGAAGGAAGAAAAAATATACTCGTATAACATTATTGACCCAGCAGTACATTTCTATTGCTCTGACCTGGAGATCAATATAGGGGATACTAAGTTCGAAGAGGTACGCAAGGAAAAAAATACGTATTTTCTTTTTGAGCGCAAAATATTTACTGCTCTTGACCGGTCTAAATTCTCTGTTATCGCAGAAAACCCTTCTTTTGTCGTCGCGCAAGCACAATAAGCGTTCCTTCCTTGCGAAAGATATATTGGACAAAGCAAAAAACCAGGCTATAATAAAATTTAACTTAAGAGCGTTATGAAGAAATTATTATTTTTCTTCAGTCTCTTTTTGATCCTGCCGCTGCATTGCGCTTTCTGTCTCTTTAACCGCGTCCCCGGAATAGAAGATGCCCAGCTTAAACGAGTGATCGCGTCTGCACTTGATCCACAAACTATATACGTTGCTTCAAATAATTCGCTTTACAAGAGCAATGACGGGGGGAAAAATTTTACCAAACTTAACGTATTTAAGGACGAGCCAATAGCGCATATTTTTTTCGACCCCCTGTTGTCCGATGTCGTGTACGTTGCTACCTCGCGGCATCTCTATAAGATACGCGATAAAACTGAAAGCTTGTTTACTGCTCCGGAAGAAGCACAGGTACTCACTGCGTTTAAATATAGAGAAAAAATTTTTGTAGGAACCAGTGACGGTCTCTATGCTGCCGGCGAAGAAACTTCAAAATGGGGAAAGCTAAACGCATTAGGCAATGCCGTTGCTATTTATTACATTACTTCGACTCCGGATGGCATTTTTTTGGCAACGAGCAGGGGAGTATACCGTGTTAAAGAAAAGGATACTGTTGAAAGGGTTTTTGTTATCAGAGAAAAAGAAGAGAACAACGAGGAAGAAAGCGGTATTGTCCCCAGTATTATCATAGGCGACGCTTTTGATGCAAAACGCGTGTGGCTTGGAACCAATAAAGGCATTTTTACTTCTTCAGACTCAGGTAAAACATGGAAAAAATTATATATCGAGGGTATCGACACTCTTTCCATTAATTGCCTTGCGCAATCGTATGCGGAGGAAGATTCTCTCTATGTGGCTTCGATGAAAGGTTTTTTCAGGATTAATCTGAAGGCAAAGACGTCAAAGCAGCTTTTCGAAGGTATTGAAGCTTCGCAGATTTTCTGGATAACCTTTGGCCAGGAAGGAGAAATCTATTGCGCAACCAACCTTGGACTTTTTAAGGGAGGATATTTTACTCTTTCAAGTACTCATAAAAATATTGAAGAGTTGCTTGACGAGGAGCCGTCGATTGAGGAAATTCAGGAAAGAAGCATCCGTTACAACGAGGTGCATCCCGATAAAATAAAAAAATGGCGCAATGCGCTTAAAGCGCGCGCGTTGTTTCCTACGGTCAACTGGAGTTATGACAAAACAATTTACGGCTCATCAACGGGACAGTTCGCCACCGGGCCGCGCGATTGGGGTCTGTCGTTTGGCTGGGACCTTGCTGATTTCGTCTGGAATTCATACGAAGACGATGTTGATACACGCAGCCGTCTCAATACGCAATTACGACTTGACATTCTTGATGAAATCAATAGAGTATACTTTGAGCGGTTGCGTACCAAACGTGATATGACGGCAGCCTTAAGCGAAGAAGAACTATTCCAAAAACAATTACGGCTTAAAGAATTAACCGCTATTCTTGACGGCTATACCGGCGGCTATTTCAGCCGTCGCACTGAGGAGTTGCATGAAGAATGACAAACCGGTTGTTTTAATAATGTGCGGGGGCAGATCCCTGCGTCTTTGGCCCCTTTCGGAATATAAGAGCAAAAACTTTATGGATATCTTCGGCTTCTCGCCGCTGGAGCTGACCATAAAACGGTTTTTAAAAATTACGTGCAGCGAAAATATTTTTTTAGTCGCTAATTATAAGGAGAGGGACGACCTCGTACGTTTAAAATGCATCAAGAAGGACAATATTTTTTTAGAGCCGGAAAGCAAGAATACTGCAGCCGCAGTGCTTTTGTTCCTTTTCGGTTTTAAAAAGCATCATGCCGGCGACAGCGCGCTTATAATCTCACCGGTTGATCACTTGATAAAGGAAGAAAAATATTTTTATGAAGCCTTAGACACTTCCCTTAACGTGGCAAGGGACGGTTGGATATGTACCTTAGGCATAAAGCCCGCTCAACCTACGCCCAACTACGGTTATATTCAGGCGGGAGACGCCTTAGGGGGAGGTATCTTTTCGATAACGCGGTTTATTGAAAAACCCACACGGATGATGGCTGCGGAACTCATCAAGAAAGGCGATTCTTTCTATAATAGCGGCATGTTTGTTGCTTCTACTGCGACCTTAGATAAGGAATATAAAAAATATTATCCTTATTATCGTGAATTTGCCGATGCTTTTGCAAAATCGACTAACTCTCTGGATAAAAATATAAGAAATCTTTACCACATAATCGAGGACATTCCCTTTGACAAAGCAATTATGGAGCGGACAAAAAAGGGCAGGCTTATTAAGGGCAATTTTTACTGGAAAGATTTCGGTTCCTGGCATGCGATTTACGATGTTTTGCCCAAAGATAAGAACGGAAATGTCAAAAGAGGCAATGCCTTTGTTTATAATGGAGAGAATAATCTTGCGTATCTCGATGATACAAAAAAGGAAATTCTTATTATGGGATTAGAAGGTATTGTGTTTGTAGATACGGAAAAATATACTCTGCTTACCCACCGCAGTCAGCTGGACGATCTAAAATCCGCCTTAAAAAGAATGAAGGAAAGCTCCTGATATCTACTCTTTACCGTACTGCGTATTGAGTATAGAGTATTACGCGTTTTTGTTATTTTTAGAAAATGAAATCAATACCCCGCATTTTTGAGCGCCTGTAAATTACTCTGCGCTCTTCTCCCGGTGTCTCCGTTTGGATCGAGTTCAACTGCCTTTTGCCAATCTTTCTTGGCTGCCGCATAATCTTCTTTCTTGCCGTACGTCACACCACGACCCTGGTATGCTGCTGCATCGTTCGGATCAAGCTCAATGGCTTTGGTGAAATCAGAAATAGCTTTTTCATATTGGTTAAGCCCCTTGTATGCATGACCGCGATTCAAATAAGCTTCTTTGTATTTTACATCAAATTCTATTGCTTTTGAGCAATCAGCGATTTCTTTTGCATAGTCCTTGCTAATCCCGTAAAAGGTTCCCCGATTATAGAAAGCCATCGCGAAACGGGGATTCAGCTCTATTGCTTTGTTCCAGTCTGCCAGCGCTTTTTCGTTCTCGCCCTGTTTGGCAAAGAATGTCCCGCGCGAAACGTAGGCTTGCGCGTTTTGAGGATTCAACGAGATAGATTGAGAATAATCCCGAAGAGCTTTATCGCCGTTCCCGGTGGCCTCATACGCCTGGGCGCGTGCATAGTAAGCAAGGCTTAACGTGGGATCCATTTCGATTGCTTTGGATAGATCGGTTATCCCAGACGACGCTGAGTTCCTGGCGAGCCGCAACGCACCCCGATGTGTAAATGCGACAGCATCATAAGGTTCAATCTCTTCGGCAGCGGAATACGCTTCGTTCGCTTCCTCGCGGCGGCCAAGAAAGGTAAGGGCATCGCCTTTTGCCGCGTATGCAAGGATGCATGCTTTGTCAATTTGCATTGCTTTTTCCGAGGCAATCAAAGCTTCATCATAACGATGGAGCTGCTTAAGACATGAAGCTTTTTCTGCCAGCGCCAGAGCATTTTCCGGGGTTTGCTGCAGAATTCCATCATAAGCCTGGACCGCTGCTTTATAATCGCCTAATTCGTAAAGCGCGCGTGCCGCCTTAAGCGAAGCTGCTTCTTGAATCTTGGCGCTGTCTGTGTCCTGTGCCCAGGAACACATGGCCGCCCACGTTATCAGCCCTAATGCCATAACGACGGTTTTATTTTTCATTACCTTCTCCTTTTTTTTTGGAATACCGTTCTTATAGTTCACAGCTTGTGACATTTTTAGCGGTAAACAAATTTATTTTAAACGCAGCGACCAGGTGATAAGCACCGTAAATAAAAATAAACAAGCCCAGGCCTTATGCTGTAACCATAAAGGAATTCTCTTGAAGCACAAATAAATAATCATTACTATTAGCACCGGTATGGAGAGAGGATTAAAATCAATTGCGGTCGAAAATTTTAGTTGCCCTATGGCTAAAAAAGATCTGGTCAGGCCGCAGAAGGGGCAGGGGATGCCGGTAAAGAAGCGGAAAAGGCATAAGGGTATCTTAGGGCAAAGAGCGAGGAAATCTATTCTTAAAAAATATAGGGCTATTCCTGAGGCGAGAGAGCAGAACAGTATGGCAGCGATAATACTCCGTAAGATTAAAGAAGAAGAGATTTCCTTTAATGTATGCAATTTTTCAGACTATTTTCCAAAATAACTCTTAGTTTCCGGTTTTATCCAAAAAATAAGCAGAGGAATCGT
>JAQUOR010000027.1 GCA_028717025.1 Candidatus Omnitrophota bacterium
TGTGATAAATGCAATCGCGTATATGGGGATTGAGTCGTGCGAAAAAGAGCCGCATAGGGCATTTGCCATAAATACGTTATTACCCAGGTTTTTGGCTGAGCAATCGGCCGTCAGGGGGTTTATGCTGGTGCACTTTAGCACCGACGTGGTATTTTGCGATCGTAAACGAGGCTGCTACACCGAAGAAGACTTCCCGCAACCCGTGCATATGTACGGCCTGACAAAATACGGAGGAGAATGTTTTATTAAAGCCATTAGCGGCCGTTTTTACATCGTACGCATGCCCATGCTCTTTGGACAAACCGAAAAAAATACGCAATTCATCGAAAAGATGTTTCTAAAAATCAAGCAGGGGAGTAAGACCTTGAAAGTGGCAACTGATGTAGTGTGTTCTCCGACGTATAGCGTAGATGCCGCACGAGAATTAAAAAGGATAATCAAGCGTAAACTACCTTTCGGAGTCTACCACATAGCCAATAAGGGCAGCGCCTCATTGTACGAGCTCATGGCCCAGGTCATTAAAAACCTGAAATTAAAGGTCAAAATAGAAAAAGCATCGTATAGAGATTTTTCCGCAAGTTCGTTAAAAAACACCCATACGCTGATACGTTCAAAGAAGCTGGCAGCGTTACGGCCGTGGAAGCAGGCGCTTAAGGAATATTGTGATAAAATGACCAAATTCCAAAAAACAATGACCAAATAATGATCAATAACCAAATTCCAACAATTAAAACCGCGTTTGGGAAAGTTTGGTTATTGGGTATTGGAATTTATTTGGAGCTTGGAGTTTGGTCATTGAGTATTTAAATACTATGGGCCTTTTATATACAAAAGCAAAAATATTCCATTTTAAAGAGAAGATCGATTCTCTGCCGAAAAACAAAAAAACGATATTGGCGCCCATCCACATCCGCATCAAACCTACCAATGTGTGTAACCATAATTGTTCGTATTGTTCGTATCGCAAGGACGGTTTACAGCTGGGCCAGGACATGTCGCAAAAAGATTTTATTCCCAAAGAAAAAATGATCGAGATCCTGGAGGATCTTAACGAAATGGACGTAAAAGCACTTACCTTTAGCGGCGGAGGAGAACCTTTTTGCTATCCCTACCTGATGGAAGCGGTAAAGTTCCTGATTAAAACAAACATAAAATTTGCTTCACTTACCAATGGCTCAAGGCTTACCGGGGAGCTGGCGCGATTGTTTGCTGCTTATGCTACGTGGCTGCGAATTTCCATAGACGGCTGGGACGATGCCAGTTATTCCTTCTATCGCAAAGCAGCAAAAGGAGAATTCGCCAGGGTAATGAAGAACATCGAAGATTTTAAGAAATTAAAAGGCAACTGTTACCTTGGAATAAGCCTTATTATCGATACACATAACGCCTCGCATGTGTACGATATGATCAAAAGATTCAAAGAGATAGGGGTAAACAGCGTCAAAGCATCGGGGTGCGTGGTAAGCGACTCAGGCTCGCAAAATAACGCGTACCATAAACCTATATTTAATGCGGTTAAAGATCAGATCCAGCGCGCGATGTCTGATTTTTCCAGCGCGAAATTCGAGATCTTTGACGCCTACCACGAGTTAGACGAAAAGTTCAAAAAGTCGTATACCTGGTGTCCGTACCTGCAAATCCTGCCCATCATCGGTGCAGACTTAAATATTTACCCCTGTCAGGATAAAGCCTATAACCTTAAAGAAGGGCTCATCGGCTCGATTAAGAAGCAGCGTTTTAAAGATTTCTGGTATTCGGATAAAAATAAATTTTTTAAAATAAACCCTAAGCATCATTGTAACCATCACTGCGTGGCCAACTTAAAGAATGAGATGATCATGGAATATTTAGATGCCGATGATACGCACCTTTGTTTCGTATAAAAGTTTATTCTCTCGAAATATCTATTTAGCTTTTTGAAGAAGAGAACTATTGCACACCGCAACCATCATCGTCTTTCGGCAAACGGTTGCGTAGCGGGAAACGTTAAGCGTCGAAAATCGAACGTAGTCATCGCATTATTTTTTTGACGAACGACGGTAACCGGTTTGCGATTCGAGTTACGCCTGCCTCGCCTGACGCGAGTCAAGGCAGGTAACCTTTCAACGTTTACTCGATCCTCTTTTGCGTCTTCGCGGTATTTGGCGGTTTTGCGGTGTCAGTATGGTTTTCCGGTCCATGGGTAAAATTAAAACCTTGTGAATAATAAAATCATTATACTTATTTTGGCGGCACTTTTTCTGGCTATCGCTATACCCCGGATACTCTTTCCTGATTTAGACCACGGAGATGAGTGGGCGGACGCGGAAAATCTTATCTCAGGGGAAAATTATTACAAATTTGGATTCCTTAAGACGCGTTTTCTTCCCTTTTTCGGCATCCAGGACGAGACGCTTTCGACCCCCTATACTCACTATCCGCCGCTGGCAAATATTATCAGCGGCATCGTCAAAAAGGTGACCCGCAGTAATTCCATATATCCCTTTAGGGCCGTCGCGATTTTTTTCTCATTTTTTAATCTTTTATTCTGGTATTTATTCATAAAAAGATTTTCGCAATCGAACCTTTTAGCGTTGTTATGCGGCATCTTTTATGCGAGCAACCCTTTCTTCATATACGGCATTGATGCGTTAAGCCAGATCTCCTACGCCGATTTCTTAAGGTCCTTCATTTTATTTATTTTTATTGCCGTAATCCAGGCGCAGGGGAAGCGTAAAAGCATTTTGTTTGCTTTATTATGGATATTGTTTCTAGCGGAATCTTTGATGACCATCGAGTATCTCGTATACCTGGTATTATTCATCGTTTTATTTAAGTGCATTTTTAAGATACCCAAGGAGGGGTTTTCCTGGAAGCGTATTTTTTTGCTTTTTTCTGCATCTTTCGCCGGGTTTGTGCTCCATTTCTTAAAAAATGCATGGTACTTCGGGAGTGCGTCTGCCGCATTACAGGATTTTAAGAGGATCGTCCTGCAAAGAATAGCTTCCAGCACGGATTCGCCCTTTCCCTTAACGCTTGCGAGCTGGTGGCAGCACGTAATCGCCAAAAATTTCTCGCTTATATTTTTATATAACTATTTTATTCTATCCCTGGCGTTATTCTTTTTTTATCTTTTATATCAAGGGTTGCCGCCGCGGACAAGAAAAGAGATTAAGCAACCGTTTCGCTTGCTTGTCATTTTAACGATATGCGGCGTCAACTGGTATATACTTTTCCCTTCGCACGCCCTTGCGCATACCTATATTCTTTTTCTGGTAAGGCATCTTTTGCCTGTGGCATCTTTGGGCTTTGCGATATTTTTCTATTACGCATTCACGGAGGTAATTAAAAACGGCCGGTACAAAATCTTAAGATCTGCGCTTTGCGCGCTCTGCATGGGCATCGTGGTCTTTACCGGTGTGACTCAGAGCGAACTCCCTGTAGGCGCTGAAAATGTTGCGCGCGCAAAAGATTTCATAAAATTCAAACAGTCCCTTCTGCAATTAAAAGAGCCGCGGCCAAAGGGGATCGTGGCGGTAAATTATTGGCGCACGCCCTTTATCAGTTTTTATACCGGGCGTAAAACCATACCTATTTTTGATGCAGCAAGCTTAAAGAAGCTGCCTTCCTTGCCCCGGTATTTTATACTTCTTTATCGTACCGGCTCCGGGGCCGAGGCAGAGTTATATGAGACCCTTAAACAGCACTACAATCTTCTCGTTACCAGTGAATCCCGAAGGTTTCCCGGCGTCATTTTTGTGTTGAAAGAATAACTGGTACCTACGGGTAAAGTGACTTTCGGCCCATATTAAATAACAAATGGAACCATGCTTTTAAATGTTGCTGTCATAATACCGGTAAAAGGGGATGCGGGTTATTTGCCTGAATGCGTGCGTTCGATATTGGCAAACACGTATCCGCATAAAGAGATCACTATTGTCGATGACGGGCTCACATCAAAAGCGCGGGAAGCCCTTAATGAATTTTCCGCTGCAGTTAAAATTTTAGACAGTCAGGGGAAAGGCCCGTCTTTTGCGCGTAACGCAGCAGCGCAGGCTACCCGTGCCGATTTGCTTGCATTTACCGACAGCGATTGTATTGCCAAAGCCGATTGGCTCGAAGAACTGGTGAGGGGTTTTGCGGAATTTCCCGGTGTGATTGCCTGCGGAGGAATCCAGAAAATACCGGATGATGCGTGCGCGTTTGAAAAAAAAGTTTTCCTTTTTCTGCAGCGATGCGGTTTTATTTCCGAATATGTACGCGCAGTAAAGGGGAGCAACATCATTCCCATAAATCACAATGCTTCCTGTAACGTGATGTACAAGAGAGACGTATTTTTAAAAGAAGGCGGATTTAAGGCAGGATTATGGCCGGGAGAGGACGTCGAATTGGATTATCGTTTAAAACGCAGCGGCTATACCTTGATCTTGAACCCCGCGGCAATCGTTTACCATTACCGGCCGAAAGATTTAAAAGCATTTCTAACCATGATGTACAGGTATGGTTTGGCGCAAGGGTTTTTAGTAAGAAAGTATGGCCTTTTCAGGCTGATGCACTTTTTGCCCGGCGCTGCGTTAGGCATGCTGGTTGTATTGCCGTTTGTTCTTCCTTTCAATTTTTTTGTATCGTTATTGATGCTTGTGTGCGCGGGGTATGCGATAGTGTTGCTGATTTTTAAGTTTGACGGGGAACTTACAAGAATTGCGCTTTCTGCATTTATCTACTGGAACGCAGGGTTTTTTAAAGGTCTGATAAAGCCGAGCGTCTATAAAACATAATTACAAATTTTTCAAGCTTTTACCTTTTAACATAATAGGTGATCGATGTTTTTATCGTTTATATTTAAAATATGCGCGACGATTAACCTCTGGATAGGTTTGTTGTTGCGCCGGCGTAAGCCCGCGTACAACTTCAAGGATATCAGGAGCATTTTGATCAAGAGGACCGATCGTTTGGGGGATGCGGTAGTGACCCTTCCTTTGGTTACGGAGCTTGGCAAGCGTTTTGAGGTAACGGTGTTGAGCTCTTCAAATAATGATTACTTTTTAAAAGAGTTTGTGCGCACGCGAATAGTGAGCACTCAACCGTTGGGTTTTATCGACGGAATCAAAATGATCGCCAAAAGCATTATGCGTTTAGGCGAGAAGTCGGACGCCGCGCAACCTGCGTTCGATCTGTGTTTGGATTTAAACGGAGTACGCGAATTGGACATTTTCTTGAACATACGCAGTGCGCATCTTTGCAGGTATCACAGCGGTTTTAACCTGGGGCTGTGGAACGGTCTGCTCGATTACTCCGAAAAAAATTACCCGGTCTTATTTACTCACAGGCCGCTGTTGGAAACCTGCCGCACGCTTGCGCAAAATGCTTTAGGCGTCACTCTTGAATTACCTGACCATGTCGATTTTTCGCCCCGGATGCACAAGCCTTCTGATTTTAATGTGACAGGAGATTTTGTGCTGGTAAACATTGCAGGAGCAGAAAAGTTCCGGGGACCGAGCGTATATGATTACGCTGCGATAGTCAATGAATTGAATTTTGACGGTAGCGTTGTGATCATGGATGAATTGGGTACGCCGCACATAGAAGAATTTAAGAAATTTTCCCGAAAAGAAAAAATCATTTATTTGGAGCGGGATCATACGATATGGGAATTGCTTTATGTCAGCTCCAGAAGCCGGCTGTATATCGGCTCAGATTCCGGCATTACCAATCTTTTGCAGATACCGGCTCACGCTTTTATCTTCTATGGTACCGGCGACCATGAGGTCTGGCGGCCATATTCTAAAAATCCGTATGCCGGCCGCAGGAGCAAGGGCATGATGGTGGAGGAGTCGGTGAATTCTTGCGGGTTTAAGAAAAAAATAGTGTATATTCCCAAAGGCTGCCGGCCGTGTTTTGATCTGGGTTGCCCCGGTTATTCCTGCGTAAGGCATATGGAACCCCATGTTATAGCTGAAGAGATTAATGGGATGTTGCATGGTATAATAAACAAATAATGACTAACACAATTTTAAATTTGAAGCACGAATTCCGAAATTCGAAACATATCACGTGTACCGTAAAAAGAAAAAACTTACGGTAAACGGTTAGCGGTGAACGGTCAACGATAGAGTAACGGTAAACGAAACATTGCTTCGTGTTCCGATATCCGGATTTCTGATTTAAGCAATTGTAACCGATTAACGCGATAGCTGACGATGTTAACACCACCACGGAATAATATGATTCGAGCCTGCGGTATAGTATTTTGCTATAACGAAGAAAATATCTTAAGAGATAATCTTGCTTATTATCTTAGTGAAGGCATAGATCTGGTTATCTTTGATAATGCCTCAACGGACAGGAGTCCCGCGATCATTGCTGAATTTAAGCAAAAAAAAGATGACTTTCGGGGAAAAATAATCGATGTGGTGCGTATCGCAACGGTTGGATACGAGTGGCAGAAAATCCTGATAGCAGCCTGTGAATATATGCATAAAAATTTACAAGGATATGACTGGATATTGATCATCGATTCCGATGGATTTTATTACTCTCCCGTAAAAGGCATGAGCCTTCTTGAATTTTTAAGTAGTGCCGCAAAGTACGGCTACAATGTCATAAACGGCAAGGTCTATGAATTTTACCCTACCGAAAAAGATGATTACGCCATTGTTTCCCCTACGCAAAGGATGCACTATTGCCAGCCTAAGTTTCAGGAACTCCTGTATGTCAATGAGAAACACCATAGGATCTTTCAATACGATCCTTCAATAGATTTTTACACTACCTTCGGCCACGGCATACGCAGGGCAAACTGCCGGGTCTTGAACAAAGTAAAATACATCTATAAGCATTACCCCTGGGTTTCTTTTGAACATGGGTTAAAGAAGATTTTCAAGGAGCGGAAACCCCGCTACGTAGAGCGTAAATTCGGTTCCATTCTGCATAAACAGTACATGGGGATGCTTCCCATAGAAAAGGATTTTATCAAACATTCGCAGGAGCTTTTGCTGTATCGCAATGAGAAGGTGTTGATGCCGGCCTTTAAGTTTTTCTGGATAATGCAACTGGGAAAAATCTCCGATAGCTTTGCTCCGGTATTTATGTGGCTTGATTTCTTGCGTCCGATGCACCGTATAATCTCTTTGCCGCGTATCATTAAAAAAACCTTCGAGGCGTTCGGCCGTATTTTAAATTCTCTGCCCTACGCCAATGCCGGAAGGCTCGTTGCAACGATGATACGGCAATTTAAGCAGGATCTTTCCAACGAAAAAAAATCCTCAGGCGAAGCAGCAAAAAAGGTAAGTATAATACAGGCATTAAGGATCAAAATACTGTCCTATGGCTCTGTCATTTTCCAGCACCCCATAGCGCTTAATTACCCCAGCATTTATCATTTTCTGATGACGAATTTCTGCAACGCTGCCTGTGTATTCTGTAACCAGCCGCCGCAGGCCTCACTTGAGAGAAAAGAAATCACTCTGGATATGTTTAAGACCATGGTTTCACATATCCCGCCCGAAACGCCTAATATTTTTTACTTAAGCGGCGGAGGAGAGCCGTTTTTGGCAAAAGATTTATTTCCCATCATACAATACGTCAACACCACGCTTCCGGCGGTCGATGTTTACATCAGGACCAATGGCATACTTTTGAGCCGTTACGCGCGCCAGCTTGCCGAAGTGAACGTATTCCGGCTGGAAATCTCCGTGCATGGCTGCGTATCGGTAAACGACGGCATCATTCAACGTAACTTGTCCGCAGGGATCTTTGACGGTATACGGCTGTTAAATGAACATTGCAGCGTTTCTAAAAAACCCATGCATAAAGTGTTTTGTGTATCGTTGAGCAGGATCAACATCGAAGACCTTCCGGCGCTCATTACTAAAGCGCATGAGCTGGGCGTAGAGGAAATAGATACCTTCTTCTGCCGTTTTTATCCCGGATACGAAAAAAACATGGGAGAGAAATTAAAAAAGGAAGATTCGTTGTATTTTCATAAAGAACTTTACAATACCGTGATCCTCAAATCACGAAAATTAGCCCGATCTTTAGGCATCCGTTTTGAGCATGAACCTTTGTTCAATAAAAAATTCAAAGAGAAGCCCTGCTTTTTGCCCTGGAGGACGGTGCTGGTAGATTGGCAGGGAGACGTCTATCCCTGCACCGGAGGAGAGGTCTGGTTTGAAAAGCAGGTGAAGTCAGGACGCTATAATTTCGGCAATTTACTTCGCGAGGAGGTATATCAATTTTGGACTAACGAGGATTTTATAAAAATCCGCCGGACATGCAACATAAAGAACAAAGAAAATTTTATTCCCGAATGCTTCGATTGCCATAACACGATCTGTTTTAAGGGCGCAGACCGGGAACAGGGGCATTTTTTAGCTATGCATAACGAGAGGCCAAACGTTACGAAAGCTTAAGTGAATAAATTCGAAATCCGAATGTCGAAACACGAAACAAATTTTCGTTTACCGTTACTCTATCGTTAACCGCTCACCGCTAACCGTTTACCGTAATTTTTTTCTTTTTACGGTACACGGTAAACAGCGACGAGCGTAAGCAGGGAGCGGGTAAACGGTACACGTGACATGTTTCGAATTTCGGAATTCGTGCTTCGGATTTTAACTATCAATAATATATAAAATAAGATGTCCGAAAAAATCGATCTACTTCTTATTAAAACGCATCAGGTGAAATTGACCTGGGTGCCCTTAGGGCTACTGTATGTCGCACAGGGAGCACTTAACGCCGGAGCAAAAGTAAAGATCCTTGACCTTTCTCTGGAGCGAGACTACCAGCGTGCCTTAAAAACCACCCTTAAGGAGTATGCGCCATCATTAGTGGGAGCAGGGGGGATGTTTGAAGAGTTTGAAGGGGCAAAGGAGATCGCTTCTGTGGTCAAAGCAATATGCCCAAAGAGTACAATGATTATGGGCGGGCCGTTTGCCGCATCGTTGACTGAAGAATTTTTAGCAGACGCAAACGTCGATATCGTAGCTTTAAAAGAAGGCGAATCCACCATCCAGGATCTCGTGCGTTTCAGCAGGTCGCAAATACCGCTTGCCGATATCAAAGGTATCGCGTATCGCAAGGCCGGTCAGGTTGTGCATACTCCTGCCCGGGCACTCGAAGATGTAAATGCTATTGCCTCTCCTGCCTGGAAGTTAATAGATGTTGAGAGGTATATCGAATCAAAAGATAACAGCTTTGGGATCTCAAATTTAAGAGTGGTCAGCATGTCTACCTCCCGCGGTTGCCCTTACGCGTGTATCTATTGCGATAAAAATATATTCGGCCGGATTTGGAGAGGCCGGGACCCGAAAAACATCGTGGATGAGATGATTTTTCTAAGAGATACCTACGGCATTAACGCGGTAATGTTCATCGACGATATTTTCGACGTAAATAAAAAATGGGTTGAAAGCGTACTTGATGAAATACGCGCGCGTAACGTGAAGATGTACTGGTGGTGCAATTCCCGCGTAAACCACGCCGACTACGAACTTTATAGAAAGATGCAGGAGGCAGGCTGCCGGTATATCGGTTTAGGTATTGAGTTTGGTTCGACCGAGATGCTTACCTTAGTCAATAAAAGAGCCACCGTCGAGCAGGCGCATAAGGCAGTAGAAATCGCGCATAGCGCGGGACTTAAAGTCGTAGGTTACTATATGCTTGGGATGCTCAATGAGACTAAAGAACAGATCTGCGAGACTATTCGATTTGCTATGGATTCAAAAATTGACAGTGCGGGAGTATCTTTGGTCACGCCCATTAAAAAAACCGCGCTTTACGATTTAGCCCTTAAATCCGGAAAAGTAAAACCACAGGACCACTGGTGGAAGACTACCCGGGCCAATGCCTACTTAAACTTGACCGACGGGGTAACGCATAAAGAATTGGCTTATCTGCACGCCAGGGCCTACTGGATGCTTTTCTGGACGCGCCCCAGCCGAAAATTTCCCCGTTGGTTCTGTAAGATAATGCAGCATTCCTTTTACGTTTTCGGGCCCCTTGCCGGTGATAGGTTTATCAGCTTTATTTATTGGCTCGATGGTATACGCAGGAAACTACGCCTGGGATTACCCTGAGGCATTTTTTAGCTATAAACGAAGACAAGGCTACAGAAAGCAGCTATTCCCTCCAAATGCCCGCACGTTAAATCAATTCCCTGAAGTCTATTGCATTTTCGTGTTGACAGCATAGGGATTTTGTGCTAAATTCAGAATTACGGTAAGTACGATACATTCGGTATTTGCTTTTTCAGCTAAGTAGTAGATTATATATCGTAATAAGTAGAGTAATATAATTATAAAAAATATATGATGTTGCTCTATTGCATTCTTCCATACGCTTATCAAGGCGTTATTTTTATTAACGGGACCATACGATGACCGAAATTAATAAGAGTGACGAACAAAGCAAGGTCATTTCCGCAAAGGATATTGTCAGCCAGTACAATATTTCCTACCAGACCGTCAACCACTATACCGATTTCGGATTATTACCTGTTTTAACCAAAAAAGGCAACGTGCGCTTCTACGATAGCGAGATCATCCATAAGCGCTTGAGCCAGATAGAGGAGCTTAAAAAAGAAGGGTACTCCTTGCGTCTGATCCGTAAGAAACTGATAGGTATTTAATTTATTATTACTTTTATTAATTATGATTACAGAGGTTAGAAATGGATTTCGGAGATTAAGTGAAATCGCCGTAATCTTTCCATAATCGCTGTAATCGATTTTAAAAATATGAGCTATTATAAAGTACTGGGATTTGATAAAGAACCTTTTTCCACGAGCCCTGACCCGGATTTTTTCTATTTATCCAAAGAGCACGAAACAGCGCTTACCAACGTGCTTATCGAATTACGGCTTAAACGGGGCCTTTCGGTGATCTTAGGCGACGTAGGCACCGGCAAGACTACGCTTTCCCGTAAATTGATTCAGGAGCTAAAGTCGCGGGATGATTTTATTTTTCACATGGTGCTTGACCCTACCTTCGAGAATGAACAGCTTTTTTTGACTTCCCTTGTGCGTAATTTTGAAGTTCATGATGTGGCCAACGGCCCCGGTGCCACTATCCTTGATTTGCGGGAAGCGTTAGAGAGGTTTCTTTTCCAGAAGGGAGTTAACGAGCATAAGACCATCACCGTTATCGTAGACGAAGCTCAGAAGCTCAGCGATGAGTCGCTTGAACTCTTGCGCGTCCTGCTTAACTACGAGACCAATGAATTTAAACTTTTGCAGTTGATTCTTTTAGGACAGCTTGAATTGTATTCCCGCATCATGAATATTTCAAATTTTTTCGACCGTATCAGTTTTAAGTATACGCTTAATCCGTTAGGGTACGCCGAAACCAGAGAGATGATCGAATTCCGTCTGCGCCAGGCAGGGTATAAAACGAATATGTATATTTTTCTGGATGATGCGGTCAAGGAGATCCATCAATACAGCCGAGGTTACCCCCGGCAGATAACCATGCTCTGCCATAAAGCTTTAAAAAGTCTGGTATTGAAAAATAAATTCGTTATCGATACCGAAATCGTTCGTGAGCTGATAGAAGAAGAGAACCGGTTGGGCTGGCACAGTAAGAATGCGTTGCCGCAAAAAGCGGTGGTGAAAGCAGATTAGACAATTGAAAGACATATGAAAAATCTAAAAAGTAAAAGAGGTTTCATAAACAATAAGATAGTTTTTATTTCCGTCGTTATCCTGGGCTGTTTGATCTTCGGTATCAGTATACGGCATTTTGAGCTCAGCAAGGCGGGTAAGCACGACCGCGCCGTTCTTCATTCCCCTGTATCTACGCCCCAAAAAGCGAAAGTAAAATTATCTGCGGCATCGCGTAAGGCTCTTTTGGATGATTACCGTAAACATTCCCGGACGAGCTTTGGCGTCAGTGAAGCCGACGCGAGCGCCCGGGAAGTGCCTTCTTCCTTAAGCGATAATGACCCCGGTGTCGAGCGCAGCGTCTGGCGCATCAAAGGCTACATGAAGAACATCGCCGACACCAATAATTTTTTAAAAGAGAAAGTAGTTCTCTTGAACAACCTTCTTGAGACTAAGGAGAAGGTTACCGCGAAACTGGCCGAGGAGAACGCCAGATTAAAAGAAGAAATTGCCGTAACCGTTGAAAGCAAGAACCGATTGAAGGAAAAATTTACGGCCGCAGTGACCAATTTAAATTTACAACTTGCGCAGAAAGACCTGAACATCTCCAATCTTACTACCGCAAAATTGAACCTGCAGGCGGAGATCAACAACGTGAACAATAAGCTAAGCAGTCTTGAAGCAAGCCGCGTTAATTTGGAAAATCAATTTAACGCAACGCAAAGCGCCAAAACTGCCCTTGAGGAGCAGCTCAACAAGGTCAAGGAAGAGGTAAGCAAGCAGGTCGCCGTTAACGACGCTTTGAATAAAAACATGGCGCAGTTATCCGAAGCGATACGCGAAAAGGAGCAGCAGAAACAAAGCGTGGCCATGGAGTTGGAGAATCTTAAGGAATTTAAGAAAAATATCGAGGCGGAACTGGTGGACCTGCGTAACAGCAAGAACGATCTGGCTGCTACGTACGCAAACCTGGAGAACCAACTTAATCTGGCGCAAGGCGCCAAAGCTACTCTTGAGGAGCAGCTAGGCAAGATCACGGAAGAGTTAA
>JAQUOR010000028.1 GCA_028717025.1 Candidatus Omnitrophota bacterium
CAGTAAAACGCAGATCACGGCAATTGAGGAAAAACCAAAAAACCCGAAATCAAATTACGCCGTAA
Source organism: Candidatus Omnitrophota bacterium (assembly GCA_028717025.1). Classification (GTDB taxonomy): domain Bacteria; phylum Omnitrophota; class Gorgyraeia; order Duberdicusellales; family 4484-171; genus JAQTOI01. The sequence goes on from JAQUOR010000028.1 coordinate 66, forward strand.
CCGGCATATATATGTATGATGCAAAAGTATTTGATTTTATCCGGGGGCTTAAGAAATCGCGCAGAGGAGAATATGAGATTACGGACATCAACAACGCTTATTTAAAGGAAGGTTTACTTACCTATGACATTGTAAAAGGTTTCTGGACAGATGCGGGGACCTTTGAGTCGTTACTGAAGGCAAACTTACTCGTCGCTAAAAAAGAGGGTATGCGGCAGGAGGACTTACTATGAAATTACTGGTAACCGGAGGGGCGGGGTTCATCGGCTCACATTTCGTTCGTTATATCCTGCAAACATACGCTGATTACAAAATTATTAACCTTGATGCCTTAAGTTATGCGGGTAATCCGGAAAATTTAAAAGATATCGAAAAGAATAAATCGTACACTTTCGTAAAAGGGGATATCCGCGATTTCAAAACCGTTAAAGGACTTCTAAAAGGGGTTGATGTCATACTTAATTTTGCCGCGCAAACTCACGTGGATAGATCAATCAAAGAAGCAAAAGATTTTGTCGAGACCAACATAAACGGAGTCTTTACCCTTCTTGAGGCAGCCCGTAGCGCAAAAATACAAAAGTTTATCCAGATAAGCACGGATGAGGTCTATGGCAGTATCCTGGAGGGCTCTTTTATCGAGAAGGATGCCCTTTCACCTTCCAGCCCCTATTCTGCTTCAAAGGCCGGCGCTGACCTTTTATGTAATGCCTACGCACTCACCTACAGAATGCCTCTTATCATCACGCGCTCGAGCAACAACTTCGGCCCTTACCAATACCCGGAAAAAGTAATTCCGCTTTTTGTCACCAATATTCTTGAAGGCAAAAAAGTACCGCTTTATGGTGATGGTCTTAACGTACGGGATTGGCTTTTTGTTTTGGACAATGTCCGCGCTATCGATTTTATCCTGCATAAAGGGGAAGCCGGTCAGATCTATAATATTTCTGCCGACAATGAATTAAATAACTTAGAGCTTACCGCCTTGATTTTAAAAAAATTCGGCTTAGGCTCTGAATGGATACAATACGTAGAAGACAGGGCGGCTCACGATCGTCGTTACTCATTAGACTCCAGCAAGTTGCGTCACTTGGGCTGGAAGCCGATATACGACTTTGAAAAATCGATTGAAGCAACTATTGATTGGTACAAGACAAATGTGCAGTGGTGGAAAAAACTAAAAAAATCTTAATTACCGGCGGCCGGGGAATGCTGGGCGCAGCTCTTTCTAAAACTTTGTCTTCCTTCTATGCAATTACCGCGATAGATAAAGAAGAGTGCGACATTACCAACGCGGTAGCCGTAAAAAAGTTTTTTTCGGATAAAACTTTTGATGCGGTCGTTCATTGCGCCGCTTATACTAATGTCGATAAAGCAGAGGACGAGCCTGAACTGGCTCTTCTCATAAACGCTCAGGGCACGCAAAATTTAGTAACAGCGACGTGCACGCACGATTGTCTTTTTGTGCACATCAGCACTGATTATGTTTTTGACGGCACTAAAGAGGCGCCGTATACCGAAGGAGACCGGCCGCACCCCTTAAGCATCTATGGCGCCACAAAATTGAAAGGGGAATATTCCGTGCAGACACACCCAAGGGGGACGATCATAAGGACAAGCTGGCTTTTCGGGCCCGGCGGAAATAATTTTGTCCGCACGATACTCTCGCTTGCTCGACAAAAAGATACATTGAGCGTCGTAAACGATCAAATGGGTTCTCCTACGTACACAATGCATCTCGCGGACGCTCTACGTGAGATCCTAAAAATATATTTCAGCAAAGGGTTGGCCTACGGCGTCTATCACGTTACTAATTCGGGAGTATGCAGCTGGTATGCTTTTGCCCGGGAGGTTGTTAAAAATGCAAATCTTTCTACGCGGGTTCTTCCAACAACTTCCGCCCAATACATACGAAAAGCTAAGCGGCCGCAAAATTCTGCGCTTTCGAATGAAAAATTTTATGCGTTGACGGGCCGGTATTTACCGCCGTGGCAAACTGCGGTAGCACAATACATGGAAAAGGACATGCATGAATAATATGGGTACGTTAAAAAATAAAAAGGTCCTAGTGACGGGCGGATGCGGTTTTATAGGTTCGCATATCGTCGATAGACTTCTTAATGAAGGTGCCGTTGTCGCTGTCATGGATAATTTGGCCAGCGGTAAAATCGAAAATATCGCTCACCATAAAAACAATATTACCTTTCTTGAAAAAGATATACGGGACGAAAAAGCCCTTACGCAAGCCCTTAAGGGGGTTGAGCTTGTGTGCCATCAGGCTGCGTTACGCAGTGTCCCTAAGTCGGTTTTGCAGCCTTACGAATACCATGACGTCAATGTGACCGCTACTTTAAAATTATTTTTAAAGGCCAAGGAATCAGGCGTTACGCGCATCGCGTACGCTTCATCGAGCTCTGTCTATGGAGAACGGGAAGACTTTCCCGAAAGAGAAACTGATTTTCCCCTTCCTATATCCCCGTACGCTGCGTCAAAGTTAATGGATGAGCATTATGCGTATCTTTTTGCCAAATTATATAATTTCGAAATAGTGTCGCTACGCTATTTCAACGTCTATGGTCCGCGTCAATCCATGGATGACGAGTATTCGGTAGTAATACCAAAATTTATACATTGCCTCTTATGTAACGAAAACCCTCCCATATACGGTGACGGGAACCAGGAACGGGATTTTACTTTTATTGAAAATGTTGTCGATGCCAACGTCCGCGCGCTCACCACACCGGGTATCGGAGGCGAAGTTTTTAACGTCGCAAACGGCCAGCCGCATTCGGTTAACGAACTCCTTGTGATGCTGAAAAAAATCATGAATAAACCCGACGTTTGCGCGCACCATCTTGCCCCGCGCACCGGGGATGTACGCAAAACCTGGGCTGACGTTTCTAAAGCAAAAAGGATTCTTGACTGGCAGCCTCGTCTTGATTTTTACTCAGGTCTACAGAAAACTGTTGAATGGTTTAAGGCGCAGAAAGGAAAAAAATGAATATACTTATTACCGGAGGGGCGGGGTTCATCGGTTCGCATCTGTGCAAAATGTTCTTAACACGGGGCCATAGCGTCATCTGTGTGGATAATTTTATTACGGGCTCACGCGAAAACGTAAAAGAATTTTTGCCAAATCGCCGGTTTAAACTCATAGAGCACGATATCGCAACCGCCCTTTATGTAACGCAAGGCTTGGACTGGGTGCTGCATTTCGCTTCTATCGCTTCTCCCAACGCTTATCTAAGCGAGCCCATTAAAACCTTAAAGTCGGGTCTTTTGGGGACGTATAATTGCTTGGGGATTGCAAAAGCAAAAAAGGCAAAATTCCTGCTCGCTTCAACCAGCGAAATTTATGGCGATCCCTGTATCCATCCGCAAACGGAAGAATACTGGGGCAATGTCAACCCCATTGGCACGCGCAGTTGTTATGATGAAAGCAAACGCGGCGCCGAAGCCTTGACCTATGCCTATCAGCGTCAGCATGGCGTAAATATAAGAGTTGTGCGTATTTTTAATACCTACGGCCCGAACATGCAGGCAGATGACGGCAGAGTTGTCTCTAATTTCATAGTCCAGGCATTGCAAAATCAGCCCCTGACAATTTATGGCAAGGGCAACCAGACACGCTCATTCTGCTATGTCGACGATCTAATACAGGGGATAGCAAAAACAATGGGAGCTGATTACACGCTGCCTATTAATCTGGGCAACCCCGGAGAATTTACCGTCAGGGAGCTGGCGCAGCTCGTGATACGCCTGACAAAGTCGCGTTCGACAATACAGTTTTTTGAGTTACCCCAGGACGATCCAAAACGCAGGCGTCCCGATATACGCAAAGCAAAAAAAATACTGGGTTTTAAACCGCGAGTCACGCTTACGCAAGGCCTAAAAAAAACAATCGCTTATTTCAGGAAAAAGCTGGGTTAAATACCCCTAAAGGAGCTCAAGGGCAATGGCCGGTAACACTAAAATTCACCTTTTGGATCTAAAGAGAGAGTATGCGTTTTTAAAAAAAGACATTGCGAAAGAAACCAAGAAATGTTTTGCAACGCAAAGCTGGATTCTCGGCGAACAACTCGTTACTTTAGAAACCGCCCTGACCGGGTACCTGAACACTAAGTATGCGCTTGGTGTTGCTTCGGGAACCGACGCTCTTCTTATTGCCCTGCGCACGCAGGCGTTCCGCTTAAAAAAAAAGGGGGGGTTTTTTGACGCAAAAGACGAGATTATTACAACACCTTTTACCTTTGTGGCAACCGCCGAAGTAATTACCCGCGCCGGAGCAACGCCTGTGTTTGTCGATATAGACCCCGCAACGTTCAATATTTCTCCCTCTTCAATTAAGCGGGCAATTACGCAAAACACAAAAGGCATTATTCCCGTGCACCTGTATGGATTAGGGTGCGCAATGGATGAGATCTTAAAAATCGCGAAAACGCATAATCTTTTTATTGTGGAAGATGTGGCGCAAAGCTTCGGTGCATCGTATAAGGGTACAAAGCTGGGCACTTTGGGTGATGCGGGCTGTTTTAGTTTCTTTCCTTCGAAAAATCTGGGTGCCTACGGAGACGGGGGACTCGTTGCTACAGATGATGATATGGCGGCAATTCTTACAAAGGCCTTACGAAACCACGGTCAGTTGCAGAAGTATGATGCGGCCTATATTGGGTATAATTCGCGTCTTGATTCCTTCCAGGCAGCGGTGCTGCTGGCGAAGCTAAAACACATCGACCGCTTTAACGAACTGCGCAATAACGTTGCTCAAAAATACGCCCGCGGCTTGGCCCGCGTAACGCAGGTGCAGCTCCCTCTTGTGCCAAAAAACCATACGCATGTCTATAACCTTTATAACATTATGGTACCCGCTGATATCAGGGACGCCCTTTTAAAACACCTGGGGCATCAAGGCATCGAGTCGCGCGTGTACTACCCTATCCCTCTTCATAAAATGGGAGCCTTTTGCAACGCGCGCAGAGTCGGAACCCTCGAAAATACGGAAAAGGCTTCCCTGGGTATTTTAAGCCTTCCCCTTAACCCTTTTTTGCAAGACGGGGAAATAAAGTACGTAATAAAAGCAATAGGGGATTTCTTTTCACTATAAAGTGGTATATATTTATAACTCATTGATAATAAACAAGTTGTATTTGCACGGTAGATTGAAAAAACCCTGGTTTATAGTATAATTATTGCTCGTAACTACCTCATTGTGCATAACTTGTGAAATTTGTGAATTCAGCAATACTACTATGGAAAAAATCTGGCAAACCTGCAAAGACGCATTAAAAAAGACCCTGGGGGAGACCTCCTTTGACACCTGGATTGCGCCGCTCAATTTTAAGAAACTCGAGGGCGCAACGTTAGTGCTCGAGGCTCCGGATGGTTTCTTCAAAAACTGGATAGAGACTAATTATCTTGCCCAGATAAAACAGGCGTTAAAAGATTTCCTTCAAAAAGACATCGAGGTCGCTTTTGAGGTAAACCCGAGTCTTTTGCAGCGTTCGACCAACAAAATTTTTAAAACTATTGAAAAAAGCTTTCAGGAAGAACCGCAGGATTCTTTGCGTTTAAATGCCCGGTTTTCTTTCGACGCTTTTATTGTCGGCGCTTCTAACCGTATGGCGCATGCGGCAAGCTTGGCGGTCGCGGGCTCTCCGGGAAAAGCATACAACCCGCTTTTTATTTATGGGGGGGTGGGTCTGGGCAAAACCCATTTAATGCATGCTATTGCCCACCAGGCACTCGCGCAAAATCCACAGGCAAAGGTCAAATACACCTCCTCGGAAAAATTTACCAATGAACTGATGATGGCAATTCAGAATAAAGGGACCGAAAAATTCCGTCAAAAATACAGAAATATCGATATGTTGCTTATCGACGACATTCAGTTTCTTGGCGGTAAGGAAGCGACCCAGGAAGAATTTTTCCATACCTTTAACGTCTTGTACGACTACCACAAACAAATCGTCGTCTCTTCCGACAGGCCCCCAAAAGAAATCCCGAAACTGGAAGAAAGGCTCGTGTCGCGCTTCAGCTGGGGACTTGTGGTCGATATCCAACTCCCTGATTTCGAAACGCGGGTAGCAATCTTACGTAAAAAACTGGAAAAAGACCCCATTAAAATCGACGATGATGTCATTGCTTTTATCGCCAAAAATATCTCAACCAACATCCGGGAACTGGAAGGGGCCCTGATCAGGATCATCGCCTACTCTCTTATAGAAAATAAACCTATTTCTCTGGAGCTGGCAAAAGAGATATTAAAAGATATGGTCAAGGAAATCTATAAACGTATAACCCCGGACATCATTCTTGAGAGAGTAGATAATTACTTTACTATCTCGAAGGAAGATTTAAAAAAAGAGAAACGCAATAAGGCTTTAGTGTTGCCGCGCCAAATTGCTATGTATCTTATCCGGGAATTAACGGAATTATCGCTGCCCGAGATCGGCATGTTTTTTGGCGCGAAACACCACACGACCATTTTGTATGCCCACAAGAAGATCAAGGAAGACTTAAAAAAGGACGAAAAGATACGCTTGATCGTTAACAGCCTTACACAGGAAATTAAGAGGTTGTAGAGAGCGCCCTGTGAATAAAAAGACTGGTTTTTCTCTTAATTTTTGGTACAATTACTCATCTTAACAGTTTTCACAGGCCATACTATTACTACTACTATGAAATTTATTATTAATAAAGAAGTAATACTGGAAGAGTTAGAGAAACTTTTAGGGCCCACCACCACAAAACAAAACTTCCCTGTATTGAGCAGTATTCTTATTACCGCGGGAGCGGATAAGAAGCTTAAACTCACCACCACCGACCTCGATATAACTATTGTGTCATTTAAAGAAGCCAATATTGCGGAAAGCGGCAGTGTCGCTGTCCCCATGAAGCGTTTTATTTCTATTATGCGGGAGCTCCCCAACCAGGAAATCACTGTGGAAAAAGCGAAGAATAACCTCTTAATAAGATGTGAAAAGATTGAGTTTAAAATAAACACCGTAAATAGCGAGGAATTCCCTAAAGTCGAAGAAGCAAAAAAGGCATCCTTCATTAAAATCGACCCCCAGGATCTACGGGACATGATCCAGCTAACAGCGTTTTGCGTAGGGTATGAAGACGTAAATTACGTTTTAAACGGGATACTTTTCGAAATCAACGAAGATGAAATACGTCTAATAGCAACCGACGGTAAAAGGCTTAGTTTTATTAAACGCAAACTACCCAAAACCCAATCAGACATAAAAACAAAAATTTCTTTCATTTTACCCATAAAAGCCATCAATGAACTTTTCAAACTCATTAAAGACGTAAGCGACGACATATTGCTGTTCATAGAGGAAAATAAAATAGGGTTTGACTTTAAGGATACCCAATTCATTGCGCGGCCCATCGAAGGGGAGTTTCCCGACTATGCGCAATATATTCCCAAAGAAGGCAAAGACAAGCTCGGTATTAACCGACAACACTTTATGCTGGCGTTGCGCCGCGCCGACATACTTTCAACTCAGGACTACCAGGGGGTGAAGCTTGAATTAAAAAAAGACGAGGTAGTGATTTCCAAGAATACCCCGCAACTGGGTGAAGTCAAAGAAACGGTCGATGCGCACTATAACGGACAGGTCTTCGAAATAGGGTTTAATCCCCACTATATTATCGATGTGCTCAAGAACCTTGCGGACGAAGATGTAAATCTTGAATTTTTCGGTTCGGAAAAGCCCGCGATTTTAAGAAAAGAAGACTATATTTATCTGGTACTGCCCTTACGTATATAGCAGCAAATGGCCACTCATATAAAAGAACTCTTAAATAAATTTTTACAGGAAAAGAGAAGCGAGTGCAAAGAAACCGAACGACTGCAGCGTGTTATTGATGAAAACCTGGATGCGCGCCTGGCGAAGCACGTTACCCTGAAAAAAGTATACAAAAATAAACTTATTTTTTGCACCGACACCTCGAATTTCGTGTACGAATTTAATTTAAAGAAAAGCGCGCTGTTAAAAGCCGTGCAAAAAGAATTCCCGCACATCGAAGACGCAAAGATTACGATAGGTTAATGAGAACCACTATGGAAGAACAACAAAAAACGCAAGGACAGAAATACGACGCAACGACGATACAGGTTTTAGGCGGTATCGAAGCGGTCAGAAAACGACCGGCCATGTACATCGGCGATACAAGCACCCGGGGCCTGCATCATTTGGTATACGAGGTAGTGGATAACAGTATCGATGAAGCGAGCGCCGGGTATTGCGATACTATAAAGATAACCATAAATTCCGACAACAGCGTTTCTGTGGACGATAACGGAAGAGGCATCCCTGTCGATATCCATAAGACCATGAAGAAGTCGGCGCTGGAAGTCGTGCTGACGACGCTGCACGCAGGAGGAAAATTCGACCACAAGGCATACAAAGTAAGCGGCGGTTTGCATGGCGTAGGCGTGAGCTGTGTTAATGCGTTAAGCGAGTGGATGGAAGCGGAAGTCAGGCGCGACGGGAAAATTTATCACCAGCGTTACGAACGGGGTCAGACAAAAACCCCCGTAAAGACCATCGGCAAGGCAAAAGGGACCGGCACGAAAATAATCTTTAAAGCCGATAAGGAAATTTTTAAAGAAGTAGAGTATTCATTCGACATCCTTTCCCAGCGCCTTAGGGAACTGGCGTTCTTAAATCCTACTATCGAAATAATCCTAAAAGATGAACGCAGCGAAAAAGAAGCGATTTTTAAATTCAAGGGCGGCGTAGTTTCTTTTATAGAATATCTAAACCGCAACAAAAACCCGCTCCATAAAAAAATAATTTATTTCTCGAAAGAAAAAGAAGGTATTGCCGTTGAGGGAGCGCTGCAGTACAACGACGGTTACCAGGAAACTATTTTTTCTTTCGCCAACAACATCAACACCATCGAAGGCGGCACGCATTTAACCGGATTTAAAACCGCCTTGACCAGAGCAATCAACCAGTACGCCAAAGGGAAAAATGTACTTAAGGATATCGAAAATATTTCCGGTGACGACGTACGGGAAGGCCTGTGCGCGGTTATCAGCGCAAAAGTCCCCAATCCTCAATTTGAGGGGCAAACCAAAACTAAACTCGGCAATTCCGAGGTCGATGGGCTGGTAAATTCCGTGACCCTGGAAGCTTTAAGCGCTTTTTTTGAAGAGAACCCTCCGGTTGCAAATAAAATTATCGAGAAAGGGCTTTTGGCCGCGCAGGCACGCGAAGCCGCACGTAAAGCACGGGAGCTTACCCGGCGCAAAGGCGCGCTTGATGCCGGAAGCTTACCGGGGAAACTTGCCGACTGTTCCGAACGTAACCCGGAATTCTGCGAGCTGTTTATCGTCGAAGGTGAATCCGCAGGCGGCTCCGCCAAGCAGGCGCGCGACAGAAATTTCCAGGCAATTTTACCCATGAAGGGAAAGATCCTTAATGTCGAGAAGGCCCGCCTGGATAAAATTCTAAGTAACGATGAGATCCGTACCATCATCTCCGCCTTAGGTACAGGAATAGGGCAGGAGTTCGATGCAACGAAATTAAGGTACCATAAAGTGGTTATCATGGCCGATGCGGATGTCGACGGTTCACATATTCGCACGCTCATCTTAACGCTCTTTTTCCGGCAAATGGTAAAGCTGATAGAAGGCGGTTTCATTTATATTGCGCAACCGCCGCTCTACAGGATAAAAAGAAAAGACTGGGAAGAATATATTCATACCGAAAAAGAAATGAACGCAATTATTTTAAAGCTGGGCACCAAAACCGGCACGATGTCTAAGGTGGGAAAAGAAAAACAAACCTACGGGTCTAAGGAGATGGAGAAAATAGTCAATGGCCTCATTGAAGTAGAGAAACTCAGTCTATCGCTGGAGCGCAAGGGGGTCAGCTTTAAGAGCTATCTCGATGCAATCGAGGAGAAGAAGAAAAAATACCCCTTGTATCAGATCGTGGTCAACCATAAACCGGTTTTTGTGTACGATGAGGACGAAATAGCTAAATACGGAGAGATCGACGAGCTCGACAGCGTCGAACTTTTTGAATCTCACGACTTGAAAAAAATCGGCGATGAATTTACCAAGTTGGGGTTATCGCTAAAAGATTACCTGCCGAAAGAAAAAGAAACGTTCGTTTTAAAAAACGAAGAGACCGAGGAAGAGACAAAATGCAACAGTTTAAAAGCCATCCACGAAGAAGTGCGCGCAATCGCGACTAAAGGCATGCATCTGCAGCGTTACAAAGGTTTAGGGGAAATGAACCCGGAGCAGCTTTGGGAAAGCACCATGGACCCGAAGAAACGCACCCTTGTCAAAGTGACGCTTGAAGATGCGGTCGAGGCAGACAGGATTTTCACCATTCTCATGGGAGAAGAAGCAGAACCGCGCCGGGAATTCATCCAGACCTATGCGCATCAGGTAAAGAATTTAGACGTTTAATGCAAAAGCCCAACATGCAAGAACAAGGATTTAAAGAAAATATTGTTACCAAGTATCTCGAGGAAGAGGTACAGGAATCGTACCTTTCCTACGCGATGAGCGTTATTGTGGGCAGGGCCCTGCCTGATATCCGGGATGGTTTAAAGCCCGTGCAGCGCAGGATCCTTTATGCCATGCACGATCTGCATCTTCGTCATAGCCAGCCCCATAAAAAGTGCGCCAGAATCGTCGGTGAAACATTGGGTAAATGGCACCCTCACGGAGACCTCGCGGTGTATGAAGCGCTGGTGCGCATGGCGCAGGATTTTTCGCTGCGTTACCCTTTAATCGACGGTCAGGGCAACTTCGGTTCTATAGACGGGGATCCGCCGGCAGCAATGCGTTATTCCGAAGCCCGGCTTTCCGCGATCGCGGACTTTTTACTCGAAGACCTTGATAAAAATACCGTTAACTTTTTTCCTAACTTCGATAATTCACTGAGCGAACCCGAGGTATTGCCCTCTATCCTGCCGACAATGCTGGTCAATGGAGCAAGCGGTATTGCCGTGGGCATGGCAACCAATATGCCTCCGCATAATCTGTGCGAAGTCTGCGATGCTCTCGAATATCTTTTGGATAACCCCAAGGCAGACGTTAAAGAACTGCATCGTATCGTAAAGGGGCCGGATTTTCCTACCGGCGGTATTATCTGCGGTAAGGGCGATATCTTAAAGATGTATCAGGAAGGCAGAGGCAAGCTGACCTTGCGCGCGAAAGCGGCAATAGAGCACGAGAAGAACCGCTCCCAGATCATTATCACCGAAATACCGTATCAGCTCAACAAGAGCAATCTCATAGAAGCGATCGCGGACCTGATTAACAGCAAAAAAATCGAGGGCATTTCCGATTTGCGCGACGAATCCAATAAAGACGGTATCAGGATACTTCTTGAGCTTAAGCGCGACATACAGCCGGAAATTATTTTAAACCAGCTCTACAAGCATACTAATTTAGAAACTACCTTCGGCGCAAACATTTTGGCCCTGGTCAATCACCGGCCCGAGACCTTGACTCTCAAAGATATGCTGGTCTATCACATTAACTTCCGTAAAGAAGTTATTGTGCGTAGGACCAAGTTCGAGCTCGACAAAGCTCAAAAGAGAGCGCATATCCTCGAAGGCTTAAAGATAGCGCTTAAATTTTTGGATCAGGTAGTCGAGCTCATCAAGAAATCAAAGAGTCCGCAGGATGCAAAAGAAGGCCTGATGAAAAAATTTAAGCTTACCGAAATACAAGCCCAGGCAATTTTGGAATTGCAGCTTGTCAGGCTCTGCGCTCTGGAGCGGGAGAAGATAGACGCCGAGTATTTGGAGTTGATCAAGAAAATAGAATATTATAATTTAGTGCTGGCATCGGAGAAAAAACAGGAAGAACTCATCAAAGAAGAGCTTAAACTTCTTAAAGAGAAATTCCCCGAAGGCCGGCGCACGGAGATCGTTGCGCAAAAAGAAGAAATCGAGATAGAAGATCTGATCGTCGAAGAAGACATGGTCGTTGCCATTACCGGTTCGGGTTACATCAAGCGCCAGCCGCTGACGAGCTATCGTCAGCAAAAGCGCGGCGGCAGAGGTATCACTGCCATGACGACTTCGGAAGAGGATTTCGTAGAGCAGCTTTTTGTTGCCTCAAGCAAAGACACACTCCTTATCTTCACCGACGAGGGCAAGGTCTATCCGCTTAAGACCTACGAAGTACCGCTGTGCTGGCTCGCGGTATTTGGAGGCGAGGTGAATTGATGGGCTCTGCGCACAACGGAAACAAGCTGTCACGCCGCGAGTGGGCGAAGAAGACAGCCGGTACGTTCCTGATATTGCCGGCCGGGTTGGCGCGCGGCTACGCGGCCAACGAGAAGCTGAACATCGGCGTGGTCGGCATCACGGGCATGGGAGGTGTGGACGCACAGACGTTCCACAAGCTTGGCGAGAACGTCGCGGCCATCTGCGACGTCGATTCCGCCATTCTTGAACGGCGTGGGGCCGAATGCCCCAAAGCCAAAAAATACACAGACTTCCGGAAGATGATCGAACGCG
>JAQUOR010000029.1 GCA_028717025.1 Candidatus Omnitrophota bacterium
TGTGCTCTTCCGATCTCTTCGACGTTATGAACGGTCTGTATGACGATAGTGCCTGCGTGCATGTTTTTTTTATGAATTGCCCATTTGGCGTTAGAAATGATACCGATAACGACTTGCGCAAGCAACTGCGGGTCGCCGAATACAAGAGGCAAGCCGGAAGCCAATTGTTTTTGAAGCGTTATGTTTTCCAATTTCAGTTCCTGTTCGGAGATTATTACTACTTTTTCTATTATTTCGTTCAAAGAAACATTTTTAAAAACACCTTTGGATGCCCGGGAAAATTCAAGAAGCGCACGGGTAATGCTGACGCACCGCTGCGCGCCTTCTTCCATTGCTTTTACCAATTCGTTAAAATCATTAAAATTGAAATCTTTTTTCTGTATTGCAAGCATCCGGATCAATTGGGCGTTGTTTAAGACGCCGGATAAAGGATTATTAATTTCATGCGCTACCTCTCCTGCGAGAAGTCCGATGGAAGCTACTTTGGTCGACTGCATCAACTGGTCCTGAGTTTCTTTCAATCTTTGGTACGCAAAACGCAGGGCCTCTTCCGCAATCTTACGCTCAGTAATATCACGCCAGACACCGCAAACTCGTTTCTCGCCCTTAAAATCGAGGGTGGAGAGCGAAACTTCCACATACATCAGTGAACCGTCCTTTTTGCGCTGCTTGGTCTCGAATCTCGTTCGTGTCTCATGGAGCGCATCGCGATGGTGTGCTGCGAAACCTTCTTTTGACTCTATCGCTTCTATGTCCGCCATGGTTACCGAACGAAACTCATCTTCTGTATAACCGAGGTTTTGCGCCACGGCTTTATTAAAAAATTCAAAGGTGCCGTTTTCGTTAAGTATGACTATTCCTTCTTTTGTATTTTCGAATATCAAGCGAAGTTTTTCTTCTGATTCCCGAAGTGCCTGCTCCACGCGTTTACGCTCAGTAATATCCCTGATAACCCCTACAAGAGATTTATTCCCCGCTGCATCCATATACACTGTTTTTTTGGTAACGATAGTATGCACCATGCCCTGCGCATCGGTGATAGTTTCTTCATTCGCATCCTCTCTGCCTGTTTCAAAAACAATTTTGTCATGCTGCAAGAAAACATCTACCTGCCCTTTCGGAAAGAAATCGTAGTCGGTCTTTCCTACAATCTCCTGCCGCAGGCGGCCCAGGAATGCGCAAAGGGCGTCGTTAACCAAAACAAATCTGCTCTGCCGGTCTTTCACGAATACCGGGTCACCGATAGCATTGATAATTTTATCCAAATAATCTCTGGAAGCTTGAAGAGCAATCTCGGCGTTTTTGCGTTCAGTAATATCCTCGACCATGCCGTCGATCCATTCTATGGCACCGTGTTCATCGCGTTTTGCCGTTGCAGTAATGGCGCACCACATCAGGGAACCGTCCTTCTTTTTTAACTGCAGTTCCTTGTTTTTCACAGAGCCTTTTTTGCTTATTTCATCAATAAAGCTTTGCCGTTCCCCGGGGGTTTCATAAAGGTCGGCAACATCGATATGCAAAAACTCTTCCGGTGAGTCATACCCGTACATACGCAGCAACGCAGGGTTTGCCTGGAGGAAACGGGAACGTGGACCTGCGGTATTACGGTAGATACCCACGTTAAGGTTCTGGATAAGCGTGCGGTATTTTTCTTCGGATTCAAAAAGACGAAGTTCGGACTCGGCTCTGGAGAAAAGATTCGCAAACATGTCTGCGGTCACTTTAAGTAAAACAGCAATATCGTCCTCCCATGGTTGTGTATTGATTATTTTAGCAAAACCGATAAAACCGATAAGCGAATCCCGAGAAACAAGCGGTATCGCAATAGCCGAACGTAACCCCAGAGATCTAAAAAGTTCTTTTTCCGCGGCTGCTTCCTGTGGTAGTCTATCAACGTTCTCAACACTGAAGACTTCGTGTTTCGTCATTATCTGCATAAACCAGGGGAATTGACCCATGGGCATCTTTTGTATTGTATCCTTATACGATGTTATTTTTTCGCTGCACCATTCATGCGTAAGATACATACATTGCTCATCATCATAAAAACGAAAAAGAGCGCTATAGTCTGCATTGATAAATAACCCTAATTGCTTAAGAGCGTCGGTGCATCGCTCATCCAGCGCGGCAAGCTCCAGATTGATGAAGCTTGAAGAAAGCGTAAGTACCAATTTCCTAAATGCATGGCTACGCCTGACTGTAGCTTCTATTTCCTTTGCCTGGGTAATATCATGGAAGATGCAGTGGGTGTGCGCGAAATTACCGCGTTCATCGCGGCTTATTTTGCCGTCTAATGAAACAATAACATGCGCGCCGTCTTTGTGTACCATTTCATACTCGTTATTATGCGTTTCGCCGCGAATCTTAAAAAGAGGAAAACGCTCCTTAAACAGTTCCTGAGAATGCGGTGCCATGAAATCCCCCAGCCAGCGTCCGATAACTTCTTTCTTAGAATACCCCAGCAAAGAAAGCCAGGCAGCATTTACCTCCGTAAGACACCCATTGGCATCAAGCGATTGATACCCCAGGGGAGCGTGCTCATAAAGAAGTTTGAACTTCTTCTCGTTTTCCCGTAAAAGTCTTTCTGCTTTTTCGCGTCCGGTCACATCGTCGTATATGGCGATTACCTCACCGCTCGAAAATTTCAACACATAGTTGTCTCTCCATCCGCTTACCCTTTGATCTTTATAAAATGCGAGAGGAAAATGCTCGGGAGTAGAAGTCAGATACACCCGCTGCAACACTTCAAAAAGCCCAAACTCTTTAACCGCGGGAAATACCTCACAGATGCTCTTGCCTAAAACATCCTTTCGTTTCACGCGGTCTATCACTTCAACGCTTTTATTGATGTCCTTAAAAATAAAATCCTGACCGCCCTTTAAGGGCTCAAATATGGCAACGCCGCTGCTCATGGTATTAAAGAGTTCTTTGAAACGGATTCTTTCTTCTTCCAGTTTATTTTTTATAAGCGCAGTTTTTCTTTTGAGCGTAATATCGGCAAGCCCTCTTGCAACAACAGGGCCAAGCCGTATGAGATTTTCTTTTATAACATAATCATGCGCACCGGATTTAACCAGCGCTACCGCGGTCTCTTCTTTGTTGCTTGCTGCGATAACGATAAAGGGAATATCTAAACCCGCCGTGCGCAACGATTCCAACGCCGCAGCGGCGGAAAAATTAACCATCGAACAGCCGGAAAGAACAATATCCCAGGGTTGTTTTTCCAGTGCTGTGCGCATTGCCAAAGCGTTATCAACACGTTCAAACGATACTTCGTAACCGGAACGAGTTAATTCCCCGATCATTGAAAGCGCCTCCTTGTGGGAATCTTCCACGATCAGGACACGAAGAGGAACAGACATTGAATACTCTCCTTATCCAACTTATAACGCATGATGTAAGAAATACGAAATACACGAGAGAAAATAGTTTAGCAAAAAGCTTCCGTTGGCTATCCTGCAGGATATCGCGCATATCCATTAAAAAGAACTGCTTTCTTTATACGCGATAGCTTTGTTGATCGCTTTCAAGAGAGTATTAAAATCGTACGGTTTTGTAATATAATCAATAATGCCGAGATGATATGCTTTTTTAATATCTTCGTCTTTGGCAAGCCCCGAAAGGATAATGATGGGTATATTTTTAGTATCTTTGTCATTATTGAGAAACTCACAAATCTCCAGTCCCCCTACACCCGGCATCAATAGATCAAGCAATATCAGATGAGGATGAAATGATTTTATTGCCTCTACCATTCCCTTTGAGGTAAGCGATACCGCTACTTCAAAGCCGGATATGGCTAATAACTTTTGTAAACTATCGAGAACTACCTGATCGTCATCGGCAATAAATATACGTTTTTTTTCAGGCATTGTACCCCCTTTTTGGCCAGTTCCGCGGCCCTCGCACATGATCATGGGACCGGATCTGCTGAATAGACGTCATCGGATTACATATCCGCAGAGAACGCTTAACTTGCTATTATATTGATTTCAAAAATCGGCAGCAGCATCGCCATGACGATGAAGCCCACGATCAAACCCATCACAAGGATCATCAGGGGCTCTAATAATGTCGCAAAAACCTTCAAGGCGTCGTCGGTGTCACGCTCATACGAATCTCCTATTTCGCCTAAACTCTCGGCGAGCCTGCCTGATTCCTCACCCACAATAATAAGATTGCTCATGAAAAGAGGTATGAATTTCGATTCTTTCAGGCTCCTGCCGAATGACCCGCCGCGCTCAAGAGCCGCATAGCTGTCGCGCAGGTGCTTTTTTATCACTTCGTTATCCAAAACAGGAATTGCTATTTCAATTGCCCGTAAAATCGGGATACCGCTGCGTATTAAAAGCTCCAGTGTTAAGCTGAAACGTGCCAATTCCGCTTTAAGCACAAAATCTCTGAAGATGGGCAGCGTAAGTTTAAACGCACTTATGCGTATTCTCATCGCCTCAGTCTTTGCCTGACGGCTGAAAAGAAGAATAATGATAGCTCCTGCGATCGCACACCATCCCCCCCATTGTTTCATCATCCTAGTGATAAAAAGTAAGATTTTTGTCGGTAAGGGCAACTGCTGTTTCATGTCAAGATAAATCTGCGTAAGCCGCGGCAATACAAAAACAAACATGAACACAATAGTACCAAAGCCCACAGCTGTCATAAGAATCGGGTATGCCATCGCCATACGAAAGCGGGAAAGCATTTGCTCTTCCTTCGCCCGATATTCGGCAATACGCAACAATGATTGCGGAAGCGCTCCGCCATCTTCGCCGGTACGGATCATCGCGATATAAAGAGGAGAAAATATTTTAGGAAACACACTTAAGGGGGCCGAAAGCGTAGCGCCCTGCCGCACTTCGTCATGAATATAATAAATAAGATTGCGCAAGTGAGTGCTTTCCGATTGCTCCGCAATAATACTTAATGCATCCAGGATAGAAACGCCTGATTTTAATAAACTCGCCAGCTGCCTGGTCATAAGGGTGATTTCGCGGCTCCGGACGCGGCCTATCCCCTTTTTTGTTACAATCTTTTTTGTCTGGACGGGTTTTTCTTCCTGTTGTTCGATATTGAGCGGCAAATACCCTTGTTGACTGAGCTTCTCTATGGCTTCATCTTGCGAATGCGCCTCGATAGTGCCTTCGATCACTTCCTGCGGACCTTTTTTGGCGCGATATTTATAGTTTGGCATAACTAAAAAACTCCTCCTGGAAAGTCACGGACGTAAATCGCAATCAAAGTTTACTTTCTATTTTACCCTGTCGCGGAGCTTTTTTCGATAAATTTATTCAACCTGCTTCTCTCGGTCCCCGTCATATCAAGGAAACAAACCGCGATAGCGTACGTACGCTCGGGTTCCATCTCTTCGATCCGCATCACTCGCGCTAAACAACCAATCGGCTTTTCGTTGCCGTCGGGCAATTCCAAATGTAACTCTATAATGGAACCGATAGAAATTTTTTCATCGGCAATAAAAAGCACGCCTCCTGCGGAAATGTTTTTAGTAAGGCTGAACCTGTCTAACACAAGACCTTTGTGCGCGGCATCGCCTTCTGACTTAACAATGTTGTAGCGCACATTGACCTTGCTATTCAAACGGCTATACACACGTTTGTCCGCAGACTTAGACGACGCGATATCCCCGGATTTCTGTGTGCTTTGCATTTTTTCTATTGCAGAGGGAGACGTCTCATCTTCCCTCTTCTTCTCTTCCTCCAGCGTCGTTACCTTCATCACCTCTTCAGGGCTGGTTACCCCGGCAATGACCTTCTGCCAACCGTCTTGACGCAACGTACGCATTCCTTTCGTGATTGCCTCTCTTTTGATCTGGTTTGCAGTAGCCTTCTTCAGAATCAGATCTTTTATCGTTTCGTCAACCACAAGGATCTCGTATATTGCGGTGCGGCTGAAATAACCCGTACCGTTACAACTTGAACAGCCCTTGCCACGGTATATTGTAACCTTTTGAAGCGGAATATTCAAATCGCGCGCTATCATTTCTTTTACTTCGATGGGTACGGCCGTATCTTCGTATTTGCAATCCTGGCAAATAACGCGTATCAAGCGCTGTGCGATAAATGCTTCAACGCTTGACGCAAGCAGATATGGCTCCAAACCAATATCGAGGAGCCTGGCAATACCGCTGGCCGCATCATTGGTGTGCAAAGTCGAAAATATAAGGTGCCCCGTAAGCGCAACGCGAATCGCAATTTCCGCGGTTTCAAGATCGCGCACCTCTCCTACCATGATAACATCAGGATCGTGTCTCAGGATACTGCGTAATCCCGCTGCAAAGGTAAGCCCGATTTCCGGCATAACCTGTATTTGAGTAATACCGGACATCTCATATTCAATAGGATCTTCGATGGTGATTATCTTACGGTCTTTGGTGTTAATGCGGGAAAGACAGGCGTAAAGGGTTGTGGTTTTACCGCTGCCGGTAGGGCCGGTAACGAAAACAATACCATGGGGTTTTTGAATAAGTGTCTGGAAAATATCTATTTCTGTCTTGGCAAGACCTAATTTCTCAAGACTAAAAAGCATCTGGGTAGGAAGGATCCTGATGACCACACTTTCGCCAAAGGGTGTAGGAATAGTAGAAATACGCAGGTCAAGCACCTGCTCCTGGACCCGCACCACGGCCCGGCCATCTTGGGGCAGGCGCCGCTCGACGATATTGAGATTAGACATGATTTTAATGCGCGAGATGATTGCGTTTAAAAAATTCTTTATTTCCGACGGCACGTTGGCGTCATAGAGGACGCCGTCAATGCGATACCGCAAGCTTACTCCTTCCCGGTAGGGTTCGATATGGATGTCGGTAGCGCGTTTCCTATACGCCTCTACGATAATCTGATTGACCAGTTTTATCACCGAGGCATCCGTGGCGAGCTTTTCGATGTCCTCTATCTTTTCCTGCAGATGTGCGATAGAGGTCCCTTTTTCTGTCGTTATCTGGCTGCTGATACCTTCAAGCGTTTCTGCGCCAAGGCCATAATACTTCGTTAATGCTTCCCCGATTTCCTTTTCTGTTGCGATAGCCATTACGATATCACAGCCCAGTTGCGTTCTGATCTCATCCTGTATTTTTATATCAAGGGGACAACAAACTGCAATCGTTAAAATCCTGTCTTTGTAAGAAAGGGGTACGAATTTATAATAGGAGGCGATTTTAATGGGTACCCGGCTTAAAGCGCTCTTGTCAACCGATGTTTCCTTGAGGTTAACAAACGAGCAGTGCAGTTTTTCAGCCAGAGCGGTTAAAATGTCTTTTTCGGAAAGCCGCTGGCGCTTGAGAAGCGCTTGCTGCAAGCCCTCGTTTGAAGCCTCTGCTTCCTTTAATATCTGTTCAGCTTCTTCTTTAGGAAGCAATCCCTTTTCAACAAGCGCTTCAGATAAAAGTATATCGATTTTTTTAGTCATATCTGCAAATCACGATCAGTTCACGCCCTGGAGCTTAAATACTGCCTCTTAAATACTGCTTATACCTCTGTATGGCATCTTCCATATCGCTTGGGCCGACCAAGGCAAAGGTAACTGCGGTGCCCTTCGCTTCCTCCTGTGCTTTTGCCAAGACCCAGGCATCAAGAGGGTTTATGACGGCGAGCGTCACGCCGCTATCATTTTCTTCAATGGGAAAACACTTTAAATCAATAATCAACGTGGAACTGAAACGTTTTACAACTTTCCAATCAATATATTTATTCTTTAAATCTATAACCGGCATATCAAATTGCGCAGACAAAGTTACCAGAAGATCGCGCTCTTTGATCTGATGCGTCCGCACTAACACCGTTCCCAGGAACTCTTTCGTACGAGCCTGTTCTGTTAATGCGGCTGCAAGCTGCGCATGAGTGAGCAACTTTTTTTCAATTAAAATCTCACCGAGCTTTTTTTGGCTGCGCACGTTCATGGCAATGCGCCTATTAAATAGAATTCGTCTTCAGCTCTTGCGTCAACCCTGCCGGCCATAATCTTTTCGCAACCATCAAGAGTCTCTGCGATAGTAACGTATGCGCCTTTTTTCCCGGTATATGCCTCGCCTACGAAAAAAGGCTGCGTAAGGAAATTCTGCAGTTTGCGCGCACGTTCATACAAAATCCTGTCAGCTGCCGATAGTTCATCGATACCTACTACCAGCACTATCCTGCGCAACTCTTCATAGCGCTGGAACACCCTGATGACCTCCTGCGCAATGTCGAAATGACGCCGGCCTACGATATCAATATCTAAATTGGCCGAAGACGAAAGCAAAGGGTCTATCGCCGGATAAAGTCCGAGTTGTATACGTTCGCGTGATAAGACCAGGACCGAATCCAAGAAACTGAAAATGGCAACAACCGCCGGATCAGTAAGGTCATCTGCCGGCACATATACTGCCTCGATAGAAGTGATGGAACCTCCGGAATCAGCGGTGGAGCGGATCCTTTCATGGAATTCACTTACCTCTGAAAGGAGTGTAGGTTGATATCCGGTTTCCGAAGGCACCCTGCCAAGTAACGTTGAGATTTCGGCGCCTGCCTGTACAAAACGAAAGATATTATCCACAAACAGCAAGACATCCTGGTTTTTACGCTGCACGCTCTCAGCTATAGTGATACCGGTCATGGCTACGCCGAAGCGTGCGCCGGGAGGTTCATTCATCTGACCGAAAACCATCATAGTTTTGGATAAAACCTCATGATGAAGAAGTTCGTAATATAATTCGTTACCTTCGCGGATACGCTCACCCACACCGACGAAAACGCAACTGCCTTGATATTTTTTTACAATGTGCTGGATGATCTCCAGAGTTAAAACGCTTTTACCTAAACCGGCGCCGCCCAAGATCCCCGTCTTGCTTCCCTTGACCAGCGGCGATAAAAGATCGATGATTTTTACCCCTGTCTCCATAACTTCAAAACTGCGACGCATATTTTTATCTTTAGAAAGCTTCAGTCTGCTCCCCATTTCCGGCTTACGTATTGAGACCATTTCTGAAGAAACAATGTCACCCTTTTGGTCGATAGGTTGACCGACAATATTAATGATACGGCCGTATAGGTTGTCACCGACGGGAATTTTGATGGAATCTCCCGCAATAGTTGCCTCCTGATTACGCTGCAGATTAGTAGTAGAATTAATTGCAATACAGCGGGCAACATTACCGGGTATATGCTCGGCGACCTCAAGCACTACCTGCGCTCCGTCAAGGGTTGTCGCCGCCATAACGGTAAGAATGTTAGGAACATCTTCTGCCTTTGGAAACTTAACATCCACGACAGGGCCCTGGACCGAAACTATTCTGCCTTTGACAAGATTTTTTTGCTCGTTCATTGAGATAAGTTATAACCTATTTATTTACAAAGAGTTATAAAAACAATTTACTGATTCGCGTACAGAAGCCGCGCGCTGAAAAGTTCACGCATGTTACGGTCGATGATCTCATGGCGCACCCGAAAGTATTGAAGCTTCAATTTTGTATCCATTTCTTTCAGCTTATGCAAACTCTCCTCAAGGTGAACGTAACGGGCGGCAAACTCAGCCAGGCGGCTTAAACCAAAAAGCTCGTATGCTTTTTGTCCCAGCCAAAGATATACGAGGTACTCTACAATATCCGCCGGACTTGATTCAAAAAGAGTATCGGCTGCAGTAACTTTTTTATTTTCGTTCGCAATCTTAGCAATAAACGGCAATACGGAAACAATCTGCACGCGCTGTACGGTAAAAGAAACCGGGTGAGGGTATACTATCTTTAAGTAGCCGAATGATTCGCTTAAAAATTTTTCGGTAAGATAGTTACGCAATTGCACTGCCTGACCGTAACGTTCCTCATCTTTGATGCCGCCAAACGCCGTAAAGGGAACGCCGCTTTCCTGCGCATAGGCTTTGCCGCGCTCACCAATAACGATAAGCCGGCCGGGAATTTCCTGTAACTGGCGAAGCGCGGTACCAACGACTTCCATGTTCAAGCCGCCCAAAAGACCGCTATCGGAAGTTATTGCCACGACCATCTGGGTCTTGCTTTTCGGTATCACAAAAGGATGTGCACAACTTTCAGGATTCACAAGTTCAAAAAAACTCTCAATGCTTGAAAGAAAATTGCCGAACGTTTTGATCTTGCGCTCCATACTGCGATATTGCGAAACTGCTATGTTCTTAAGCGCCTCGATCAGCGATGAAAGGCCGCGGTTAAATTCCAAATCTTTTTTAATTTCTGAAATGGTCTTCATGTATGTTCTTTGCGTTCTGACATAATTATCTTTAGAGTCAAGAGTAACCGCCTATTGAATAAGTTCTTTTAAATATTCCGCGAGTGCCGAATCTATCTTTATTTTCATATCGTCACTTAATTGTTTTGTCTGACGCAAGGTAGCCACATACTCAGGATAGTGCTTATTGAAAAACCCCAATATCTCCTGGCGCAACCGTTTAATCTGAACGGCAGATAAGTTATCAAGAAAACCTTTGCTTAATGCGTAGAGATAAATTACCTGTTCCTCCAGGGCCACCGGTCTTGTCTTATCCTGAATGATCAATTGGTTTATTGCCTCTCCCCTGCGTAATTTAGCCTCTGCTTCCTTCGATAAACCCGTGGTACGTAATTGTGTCATCTGCAGAAGTTCCTTATACTGCAAATAATCAAGACGCAGCGATTTACTTAAGCTTTTCATCGCCGGCCATTGCGCTTTATTGCCGATACGCGAAACCGAAAGACCAAAGTCTATTGCCGGTTTAAACCCTTTATTAAAAAGTGCGGTAGAAAAATATAACTGGCCATCGGTCATCGACACCAGGTTAGTCGGAATATAGCCCGTTAAATCTCCCTGTAATATCTCGACGATAGGTAAAAAAGTCATTGAGCCGCCGCCTAACTCCTGACGCAGGTAACCGGCGCGCTCCATCATCTGCGAATGGATATAAAAAATATCGCCGGGATATGCTTCGCGCCCCGGGGCACGCTCAAGAAGGAGTGAGATCTGACGGTATATCCAGGCATGTTTCGTTAAATCATCGGTTACCAAAAGGACATCCTTACCCTTACTCATGAAATATTCACCAAGCATACACGCGGTATAGGGTGCAAGATATTGTTCGCCTACCGTAACCGAAGCGATACCGCTCACCACAATAGTATACTCAAGTGCCTCCTGCTCCCGCAGGGTATCAAGGACTTTAATGAGCGCGGAGTAAGGCTTACCGATACAGCAATAAATGCAGATAACACCCTTGCCTTTCTGGTTTAATATTGCATCCATTGCAACCGTAGTTTTTCCGGTAAGCCTGTCCCCGATTAAAAGCTGGCGCTGCCCTTTTGCAAGCGGAATAATGGCGTCGATAATAAGGGTCCCTGACTCAAGCGTTTCTTTTACCGGCTGTCTGTCCATAACGCCGGGGGCAACGATAAAAACAGGATATTCACCGTTTGCTTCTATCGGTCCAAGATTGTCGAGGGGCTGACAAAGGCTGCTTACTACTCTTCCTACAAACTTATCACCGACCGGTAACTTTAAGAATTGCCCCTTGTTATAAACTTCATCACCCGCGCGGATAGAAGCAGCATCGCCTAAAACAAGAATTTGCACTTTCTCTTCGGTAAACCCCATCACCAGGCCCAGTGTACCGTTGGCAAATTCCACGATTTGGCCGTTAATACATGTAGGCAGACCCTTGGCGATAACGATAAATTTGCGCACTGACTGCACAAACCCTATTTCGCGGACATCAAATTTTGTAGAGGTCTTTTCCTGCATTGCCACTTTCCTTAAGGAGTACCGGACGCTTTTCCTTTGATCGTATTCTTCAGGCTCCCGTCTAACACTAAACTTCCGATATGTATGGCCAGGCCAACGATTAATTTTGAATCGACTTCCTCTTTTACGGCAATATCGCGGCCGAGCGATTCATTAAGGTGCTTTATGATCTTTTTACGCTGTTCCTCATGTAACGGAAACGCGGAAATAATTTTTATTTCACTGACATTTTCCGGAATGTGCATTTTATCCAGCTGGCCGAAGCCTTCTTTTAGCAACTCATCAACCCAATGCGCATGTGCCTGGTGCCTGAAGGTTTCAGGTAACGCCTCCTGCAATAGATCAGAAGCTTTCTTAACTGCCCCTTTTAGGATCCTTTCTTCTATCTCAGCCAAAAGAGCGTTACGTGCTTTATCGGCCTGTTGAATAATTTCGGTTGCCTGAGTCCGGGCTGCGGCAATCATTGCATCCCTCTCTTTCGCTGCCTGTTCGGCAGTCTTTATTTTAAGATTCTGGGCCTCTGCCTGCGAGATCGGA
>JAQUOR010000030.1 GCA_028717025.1 Candidatus Omnitrophota bacterium
CGCAGTGTTTTTTCATCAAGACTGAATACCGCCTGCGTCTGCGTTACCGTATCTATGAAGGGAAGGTTTTTAAATTCGCCTTTCTCTAAGGCAGCGTTTAGGCGATAGGAGAAAGAGCCTGCAGCGTAACTAAGCCGGCCGTCGGTGACGGTGAGATTTCCTTTTGCTTCGATGCCTGGAGCCCTAGGCTGCAAAACAGGCAGCGCAAGGTCTTTTAAGGGATACACGATAAAAATGTTTTCTATGACCGCATTGCCATTGATGCGATAGCTTTTTTTCCCGGCAATGGTAAGCTGCGCCTTTCGTACATAGGCACTGCGCAACGCAAAAGCGTCTATGTAGGGGTTTAGAGCTTGTAGATTGCAATCGTGCATTGTGAGATTTGCTTTTACGGTACCGCTTGAAAGGTTGTACTTTCCTTTCAAAACGATTTTTTTATCCCAGGAAAGTTTATAACGGATGTCAGAAGGAACAAAGAAATTTGCCGAGAGGTTTATACCGGAAAATCTTCTGCGAAATTTAACGCCGGTATCTTCAAAATCAAGATCCAGGTTCTTAATTTCTGCATTATTCACAAAAAAAGACAATCCATTTTCCGGCTGCTGCGTGAATGCGGGAAGGTCCAACGTACCGTCTTCGTTACGCTTTACATGGCAGTAGACGTTTTGGGCGCCCAGGTAGAGGAATATCTTTTTTTTAGTTAGAAGAGAGGGTAAAAACGGGAAAGTTTGCACGCGCGCGATTTTTAAAGCAGGGGCTTTCGTACCTTTTTCGTACAGTGTAACCCCATCAAGCAGGACCCCTTTTAAAGGATGTATGGCGATGCGGGCAATTTCGATTTCCTGCCCGAGAGTTTCTTTGACGTACCCCTTAAGCAGCTGTTCTATTTTTACAGGCAGGACATTGTTGAAGAAGTATGCGGCGCCGGTCAGTACACCTACAATGATTACCGCGATAATCAGCAATTTTTTCATACACATTTTATGATCGCAACGCGGTTCCTTGTGCCCCGGGGGTTTATTGTCCGTTCCCGCATGCTTTTTTCTCGATGCGGAAGCCAGGCCTGTATCGAGCAATGCGCTGTGAGGTCTTTAAGAATGAGGAATTACGCCACTGTTATTTTTATCGTAACTTTTTTTGCGTTCAGCGCCGCGATGTCTTCTTTTTTTATGATATAGCCCGTTGCGCGAGGCTGTATCGTTTTATTTTCAAGAGTTACGCTTTTTGCCGTCAGTATTTTATTTTTACTTTTTTCTTTAACGAACGACACCTGTATTACTTTGTCGAGAAAATAAAATGTAGTTTCAATAATACTGCCTGTGAAATTTTCCGCTACCAGTTTTGGCGTAAGATGAACGTCGCCGAACAAAAATTTTATTCCAAGGATTTCATCAACAAGCGTATACATATACCAGCTCGCTGAACCGGTCAGGTAAGAATAAAGGCCCCTGCCCTCGTTGTTGAAATATTCGGGGATACAAGGGGTGATCGCGGCGTTTTTTGCGGTTGCCATCGTATAAACGGAGGTAATGACTTCGAATCCTTCTTGTATGAAATTTCGCTTATAGAGAGCGTTGGCAAACATGATGTCCATGTGATTAAAAAAAGCACCGTTTTCTTTATCGCCATAGATAAAGCCAAACGCTCTCCCCAGGTCAAGGTAGGAAAAGCCAAAGTCGGTATTTAAATGAAATCCTCCCAATGTTTTGTCCTGTAAATATTTTTTTGCCGAGGCGTATATTTCCCGGATTTGCTTCTCGTCCGCCACGCCGCTTAAAATTGCGAAAACCTGCGAAGGGAGCATCATCCGTATTTTTCCGTCGATTTTTCCCTCAGCGCGTTTACCCGTATTATCGTAGTAACCGTTAAAGAAACCATCGGCCAGCCACTCTTTTTCGTGCAGCCAGAGGCTTAAGTGTTGCGCTTTTTTGCTTAAATCTTTTATAAGGTCATCTATTGCAACGGCGATTTTTTCACCGCGCAGTACTTTTGTCTGCTGAAAATATTGTTCCAGGCGGTCCTGTTTTTCTCGAGCACTATCGTAGTTAACGGGGTCATGTATTGCATCCAGAAGCAGCGCGCACTCCTTAAAGAGCGACACCTGCTTTGTTTTTTCTTTCAGTTTTGTCAATATCGTACAGATGTCCTTAAGATGGTGCGCGTACATGCAGCTGAAGGTCACGCTTTCCCCTCTGGCAGCTGCCAAATCCAAGCCGTCATTCCAGTCCGCATTTTCCAGACGGATGATATTGTGCTCGCCGACGTTAAAAAATTGCACCAGCACCTGAAGAAGTACGTGTTCTAAGATGCTGCCTTCATAGAGGTTACCGTTTTCGGTGCGCAGGAGCCAATCCTTTTGATTGAAATCGCAGTCAATCTGGCGCGCGCGCTTAAGCAGGTGGTCTTTAAAATAACTTGTTTCTTTAAGCAGTATATCCAGGTCCCCTGTTTTATGAATATAATAGCGCAGCGTTAAATAGGGCCAGACGCCGTGGTCCATCCATACGCGATTGATGCGGTTTCTATCGGATATGAACGCACCGTCGTTAGCGATAATGGTGGCGTTTGAGCCGTCGATCCTGATGCCTTTAAAATTATTAATAATAACGTCCCTTGCTTTGTCGTTCTCAGTCAAGAGAAGGGTAAGCGCGTCCTGCCATAAATCTCTCCAGCCCCGACCGCCCTTTCCATAATCAAAATGGGGCAGGAAGGAACAACCGAAAAGCTTGCGAAGCGTAGGTTGTAATTTCACCCAGAGCAGCCAGTTGTTAAAATCCGTATCGTTAAAATCAAAGGTTAATCCCGAAAGATACGTCCGCCAGTATTCTTTCGTCTCTTTTAATTTCTGTTCGACTTTTTTAGGGTTATCCAATTCGGCGAAGGTCTTTTTTATTTTCTTTACATCGTTTTCCATCCCCATAACCAGCGTGTACCGAACGCTCGCCTTAGGTGCAAGTTTCTTTGTCCCAAAGCGTAAGCTCGCTGCCGCTTCTTTTCCGTCAAACGTAAGTACTTTGCGAGTCACCGGTTTTACATTTTTTACTATCGCATCAGGAGAGATGATGTTTCCTTCGCCGAAGAAATAATCCAACGTGGGAAACTGTCCGGAGGGCATTTTTCCCGTATCTTCATAGCCGTAGGCAAAATACGTGGTTTCATTGAGACGGCTGCCTTTCTCATCGAAAACTACCGTCGGTTTTAATCTGATGCCATAAGTATCAAGTTCAATGTAGTTTAAGAGGGAAGTTACATGACGGTGGTCCCTTAAATTCTTTTCAGCCCTTCCATAGAGTGCCAGAAAAGAGGTGGGGACGATTTTTGCCGGCTTTTTACCTTCGTTGGTAACGGTGATGTTCATCACTTCGGCATCCACATCAAAAGGAACAAAACTGACTATCTCTATGGTAAGCGATTTTACTTTTTTAACGAGCTTCTGATAGAGGAGGCCGTATTCAACCGTATCGTCCTTAAGGGGGTAGGAAAGCCGTATGGGATTTCCGTCTATGTTAAGAAAAAAATCTCTGCGGCAAAGGAGGTTGTTGCGCACGTCTTCGATGCTCGCAGGAATGCTTAAAAAATGATCATTGTCTTTTTTGATGTCACCCGCTAAATTAGGCCCGATAGCGTTAAGCAACGATCCTGTATGGTTTGTAAGCGGGAAGTAGAGGTTATATTTTTGGGGCTCGCGTACGATAAAAGTACCATTGGTGTCGATGAATTTGTATATCATGATAGTTTTTTGTATACCTCCTCTAACGTTTCCGGCGGTGTTGAGGCTCCGCCGATGATACCTACGGTTTTAAAATTTTTAAACATACTTTTACTGGTATCGTGGGCATTGCGTATCCAAAAAGTATTGCGGTTTATCTTTTTCGCGATTGTGTACAGGCGTTTGGTGTTTGCGCTGTTTTTTGAGCCCACCACTAGGGTTGCCTGGCAGCTCTTTGCCAGGTTTTCTATTTCACTCTGGCGCAGGCGCGTGGGTCTACAGACGGTATTAGAAAAAAGTAAGATTTCCGCGTGCTGCGCCAACGCCGCAACGGTATCGGTCACTTCTTCTATGTTTTGCGTTGATTGACACACGACCCCGATTTTTTTTCCGAGAATATTTTTTAATCTTGAGGCATCGTCTTTATTTTCCACAATGAGACCTCTCTTTATATTGCCCAGTATGCCGATAGTCTCTTCATGGTTTTTATCGCCGATAATAACGACCGCGTAACCGTTTTGTTCCATTCCTTTTGCTTTTTTATGAATATCTTTTACCATGGGGCATGTTGCATCGATTATTTTAATTTTTTTTGCTTTTGCGGCCCGGTAGGTAGCGATGGGCTCTCCGTGCGCCTTGACGATAAGCGTAGAGCCGAAAGGCAATTGCGCAATGCTTGCGATGCGTCGTATGCCCAGCTTTTCTATCTGGCGGCAAACCTCCTGATTATGCACCAATTCCCCTTTGATGTAGATGTTTTTATGCGCCGCAGCCGCTTGCCGTGCTACCTGAATAGCTCGTTTTACCCCGAAGCAAAAACCGGAATGTTTTGCGATGTGCACTTTCATTTAAATTCCTTTTAACGCGAATAGGCACGAATAAAATACGAATGTCCACGAATGCATTCGTGGTAATTCGTATTTTTCATAACACCCTATTCTACAATAAATTTCAATATTTTCACCAATATTTTTATCGATACCGCTATGTATCAACGGGCGAATAAAGCGGTTGACACAGGACAAACCCATGCTAAACTAAATAGCGTATTGGCTATTTAGTCGTTCCGTAGGCAGCGCGTGTCTTTGCGCCGCCTCATTTTAATAGCCGTAAACTTAAGGTGCAGCGATGAAAGATCTGGAAAACGTATTAAAAGCATTAGCTGATATAAACCGCATGCGTATCGTCAAACTGCTTTCCTGCCGGGTGATGTGCGTCTGCGAGCTTGCTTACGTATTGGGGATTACCCAACCCAGCGTTTCCCGGCACTTAAAAAAATTAAAGCGCGCCGGTTTGATTAAAGACATGCAGGACGGTTTCTGGACTAATTATTGCATTGATAAGACCAGCTCAGGATATACAAAGGCGTTTTTGAAATGTCTTAACGTCTGGCTGGCTGACGACCGCATTGTAAGGTGCGATGCGCAAAAGGCAAAGCGCGCGCAGCGCACGACGCTGTGCTGCCGATAGGGGAGCGATGATTGCCAAGGAATTTAAAAAATTTTTGTCGATAACGGCGATATTTTTAGGCTGTTTTTATCTGCCCCTTGAAAATATGCGTTTTCATAATGCTCTTTTCGAGGCCCTGGCGCTGGTGAAGTGGTATGCGCGCGAGCACGTGATCTTATGTCTGGTTCCGGCTTTCTTTATTGCCGGGGCGATATCGGTATTTGTCAGCCAGGCATCCGTAATGAAGTATTTCGGGGCTAAGGCAAATAAGTTTCTTTCGTATGGCGTGGCATCTGTTTCAGGAACTATACTGGCAGTCTGCTCATGCACAGTCTTACCTATATTCTCCGGTATCTACACACGAGGGGCCGGTCTTGGGCCTGCAATCGCGTTTTTATATTCGGGACCAGCAATCAATGTTTTAGCGATTATTCTTACCGCAAGGATCCTGGGCTGGCAATTGGGCTTAGCCAGAGCGATTGGTGCGGTTATTTTCAGTGTTGTTATCGGTTTATTGATGCATCTTATATTTTTAAAGGAAGAACGAGCCCGCCATGCAAATGGTGATCTCCAATTTGGCGAGGTCAAAGCATCCCGTCCGTTCTGGAAAGATATTATTTATTTCTTCTCTATGGTCGCAATACTTGTTTTCGCCAACTGGGGCAGACCTTTAGAGGGAGACACTGGAATTTGGAGTTTAATCTTTGCTTCGAAATGGTGGATCACCGGATTTTTCTTAATAGTTTTAGGATTCTCTCTTTTTAGATGGTTTAAAAAGGATGAGCTCAAGGAATGGACTGGGGCGACATGGGGTTTTGCGCTTCAGATATTACCGCTCTTATTAGGTGGCGTTCTGATTTCTGGATTTCTTTTAGGCAGGGTTGGGCATGAGGGTATTATTCCTTCACGCTGGGTCGAAACGCTTGTTGGCGGAAATTCTTTCCGGGCGAATTTCTTTTCCTCGATTGTAGCGGCGTTTATGTATTTTGCTACGCTGACCGAAGTTCCTATATTACAAGGGTTGATGAATTCGGGAATGGGTAAAGGACCAGCGCTGGCGCTTTTGTTGGCTGGGCCTGCTCTTAGTTTGCCCAGTATGCTGGTTTTACGAAACATTATGGGGACAAAGAAAACCATAGTATATGTGTCTTTAGTTGCAGTTATGGCGGCGATATGTGGAATGATTTTTGGATGGCTTACTGCCTAAGGGAGGCTTGTATGGATAAAAACAAAAAAAATATCAAACAATACGTAAAGGAACGTTATGGAAAAATCGTGCAGCAGGGAAGTTCATGTTGTCCCTCGACCTCGTGTTGCGGCGGTGCGAGTGTTGCTAGAAATATAAGCAAGACCGTGGGATATACAGAAAAGGAAATGAATGCCGTTCCCCAAGGCGCAAACTTAGGCCTTGGTTGCGGCAATCCGGTTGCCATAGCATCGTTAAGGGAGGGCGAGGTTGTCCTGGACTTAGGAAGCGGCGCCGGCTTTGACGTTTTCCTGGCGGCGCAAAAGGTCGGGAAAACCGGCCGCGTTATCGGCGTGGACATGACACCGGAGATGATCAGCCGTGCTACGGAAAATGCCCGCAAAGGAAATTATGATACCGTGGAATTTAGATTGGGAGAAATTGAAAAATTACCCGTAGAAGACAATTGCGTCGATGTGATTATTTCAAACTGCGTGATCAACCTTTCGCCCGATAAAGAAACGGTTTTTAAGGAGGCTTTTAGGGTGTTAAAACCCGGCGGCAGGTTGATGGTTTCGGACCTGGTGTTGATCAAGGAATTACCGAAAATCATCAAAGAATCGGTCGAGGCATATGTGGGGTGTCTTGCCGGTGCAAGCAGGAAGGACGATTACTTAGGTTTTATAAAACAAGCGGGATTCCGTAATGTTGAGGTGCTGAGCCAGTCAAATTATCCCATCGATGCCATGGCTAACGACATAACGGCGCAAGTCGTCAAACACAACCCGCAGATCAAGTCAGAAGACTTAAAAAACACCGAGCATGCGGTAGCCAGCATAAAAGTTTTAGCGGTAAAAAAATAATCGGAGGCGAGAATGAAAATCGAAATTTTAGGGGTAGGTTGTCCGAAATGCAAACAGCTTACGGCGAATGCCGAAGCGGCAGTTAAAGAATTGAACGTTCAAGTCGAGATCGGCAAGGTGACGGATATTGACAAGATTACCGAATACGGCGTGATGATGACTCCGGCATTAGCTGTTGATGGTACCGTTGTGTCGGCGGGTAAGGTATTGAGTAAAGACGAGATTAAAAAGATTCTGGTTAAATAAAATCGACGTAGATTGTCGGAGATAAATTTGAAAAAGACGATTCTCACGCTCCTTATAACGGTTTTAGGAATTAACGTAGGCCCTCTGTCTTGCGCATGCGCGCAGGTAAACGCAACAAAGGTTACGGCTTATTATTTCCATGGCTCAGTTCGTTGCCCTACCTGCCGCGCGTTGGAACAGTATTCAAAGGAAGCGATAGAAGCTAACTTTAAAGACGCGCTTGCCTCGGGCAAACTTGAGTTTAAGGTTGTTAACGTGGAAGACAAAGGCAATGAGCATTTCGCAAAAGAGTATCAACTTTATACTAAATCCCTTATTCTGTCGTTCGTTAAGGAAGGTAAGGAAACACAATGGAAAAATCTTGGTAAGATATGGGAATACGTCGGCAATAAGCAGAGATTTATTGAATATGTGAAAAGCGAAGTTATCGCTGCATTGAAAGAAGCGCAATGACAGAGGTGATTATAAGTTTACTATCAGCGTTGTGGCTGGGTATACTAACTTCAATAAGCCCTTGCCCTTTAGCCAGCAACATCGCAGCCATTTCTTTTTTGTCTAAAAAAATAACGCATCCCTCACTTGTATTTATTTCAGGGTTTGCCTATACCCTTGGACGGATGGTTTCCTATGCGCTCTTAGGATGGATAATTATTAGCTCGCTTTTAAGCGTCCCTGTGCTTGCCCGGTTTTTACAAAGATATATGGGTAAAGCCTTAGGTCCGCTCTTGATCCTTACCGGGCTCATTTTACTTGAGATAATCACTATCCGTCTGCCGGGATTGTCGTTTTCACAAAAGCATCAAAGTAAACTTAGCCAGTCCGGCGCTCCGGGTGCTTTTCTTTTAGGCTTTATTTTTGCTCTGGCGTTTTGTCCTATTTCTGCCGCGTTATACTTCGGGAGTCTTATTCCTTTAGCTTTTAATAGTAAAAGCGGTATCGTCCTGCCATTTATTTACGGAATTGGCACAGGATTACCGGTTCTTGTATTTGCCGTTGCCATTGCCTTGGGCGTGACTTCTTTAAGCCATTGGTTTCATCGGATCACTAAAATTGAATATTACACGCGTAAGATAACAGGCGGTATTTTTATCATTGTGGGGTTGTATTATTCAAGTATATATTTTATAAACCTATTTTAAAGGAGAAATCTATATGTCTGAAAGCATCGTTAAAAAGTTATCTTTTTTGGACAGATTTTTAACACTGTGGATTTTTCTTGCTATGGCGATTGGCGTATTAAGCGGCTACTTTTTTCCCGGAATCGTTGATTTCTGGAATAGTTTTCAGGTAGGAACGACAAACATCCCCATTGCCATAGGGTTGATCCTTATGATGTATCCGCCGCTGGCAAAGGTCAAATATGAAGAACTGGGCGATGTGTTTAAAAATAAAAAAATATTAGGCCTCTCGCTGGTGCAAAACTGGATTATTGGGCCTGTTTTGATGTTTGTTCTGGCAATTACCTTTTTGAGGGGCTACCCGGAGTATATGGTCGGGCTTATTATGATTGGCTTGGCGCGCTGTATCGCCATGGTCATAGTCTGGAATGATTTGGCCGGTGGGGATACCGAATACTGCGCGGGGTTAGTAGCATTTAATTCCATTTTTCAGGTCCTATTTTTCTCGGTGTACGCCTGGGTGTTTATCACCATTTTACCCGCGTTTTTCGGCCTCAAAGGGGTCGCGGTCAACGTTACCATGGCGCAAATAGCCTATAGTGTTTTTATTTACTTAGGCATACCATTTCTCGCGGGGATTATTACACGCTTTACCCTTATTAAAATAAAAAATAAAGAGTGGTATCAGAACAAATTTATTCCGGCGATAAGCCCGCTAACCCTGGTTGCGTTACTGTTTACTATCGTGGTCATGTTTTCGCTTAAGGGCGAATATATCGTAAAGATCCCTTTGGATGTCGCCCGTATCGCTCTGCCGCTTCTGATTTATTTCATAGTGATGTTTTTGGTATCGTTTTATATGGGCAAAAAATTTAACGCCGGCTATAAAAAAACAGCGACCCTGTCTTTTACTGCCGCAAGCAATAATTTTGAGTTAGCTATTGCCGTGGCCGTGGCGGTATTTGGGATAAATTCCGGCGCAGCATTTGCCGCAGTAATCGGCCCATTGGTGGAAGTGCCGGTGCTTATCGGCTTGGTCAACGTAGCGTTATATTTTAAGCAAAAATATTTTTAATGGACAAGAAAAAAGTGTTATTTTTATGTACCGGTAATTCTGCGAGAAGCCAGATGGCCGAAGGCTTTTTAAAAAGCCTTGCCGGCGATAAGTTTGACGCATACAGCGCAGGCATGCGCCCCACGCGGCTTCACCCTTTAGCCGTGAAGGTAATGCAGGAAGCAGGCATCGATATTTCAAAATACCGCTCTAAGCCGGCAGCCGAATTCCTAAATCAAAAATTCGATTATGTAATAACGGTATGCGACAATGCGCAGCAGACATGTCCGGTTTTTCCCGGTACCTACGAGACGATTCACTGGGATCTAGAGGATCCTGCCGCATACCAAGGTTCAGAAGAGGAAAAACTGCTTCTTTTCAGGAAAATAAGAAAAGAGATAAAGCGATACATCCTTGCATTCGCGAACCTTCCCAATTAAAAACAATCTGGTATAATTACCTTCACGATGAGAAAGATCGTCCTGTTTTTACTGCTTATTGCTACCCCCCTCTGCGCGTTCGGCGCCGAAAAG
This sequence comes from Candidatus Omnitrophota bacterium, assembly GCA_028717025.1. Classification (GTDB taxonomy): domain Bacteria; phylum Omnitrophota; class Gorgyraeia; order Duberdicusellales; family 4484-171; genus JAQTOI01. The sequence goes on from JAQUOR010000030.1 coordinate 10,159, forward strand.
CTTGTCGTTATCCTGTTTCATTCTCCGCGCTGCCACCATTGCCTTAAATTCAAAGAAGAAGTTTTACCGTCTTTGAAGATAAAATATAAGGATTCGGTAGAGTGGAAAGAGATCGATGTATCCGCAAACGAGCATAACAGGATGTTGCTTGTCTCGGTTTCCAGCCAGTTCAAAAGAAAAGACGCTCTTATCCCGGCAGTCTTAGCCGGCAATACCTTCCTGGTGGGAAGTATTGAGCTTAAGAAGGACCTGGACACGGTTATTCAAAACGCCCTTAAAGAAAAAGCTCGTCCTCTTCATATCGAGAAGGTAAATCTGATAGAGGTATTTAATAAATTTTCCTTACTTACCATCGCAAGCGCAGGACTGGCGGATGGAGTAAATCCCTGCGCGTTTGCCGTCCTCGTATTTTTTGTCTCATTCCTTGCGGTCCATGGCTACAGAAAACGGGATATTCTCGTTATCGGTTTGTTCTATTGCTTTTCTGTTTTCGGCACGTATTTATTGCTGGGCCTGGGAGTTTTCGGGTTTCTTTATTCTTTCTCCGGTTTTCACGTAGTAATAAAAATATTTTATTATTTAGTCGCACTCTTTTGCTTTATCCTTGCCGGACTTTCGTTGTATGACCGCTTCAAGTATAAAGAAACCCGCCAGAGCGATGAGCTCATCCTGCAATTACCCGCTGCGCTAAAGAAAAAAATACACGGGGTTATTGGTGCGGAGTTGCGCGAAAAAAAGCAACGAGGAGTCATAGACTTGGCTATTTCTTCCATGGTAGTGGGATTTTTGGTGTCTCTGCTTGAGGCAGCCTGCACGGGCCAGGTATATGTACCGACGATAGTATTTATCATGCAGCACGCGCCCATGAAGCTAAAGGCATTCCTGTATTTATTAGTCTATAACTTTATGTTTGTCTTGCCGTTGATGCTGATTTTTGTGTTTTCTCTTTTTGGGGTCAGTTCACAGAGATTTAATTCCTTTTTACGCAATAATCTCGGCACTATTAAAATTATTCTGGCAATCGTTTTTATTTTCCTGGGTTCGTTGTTGATCTGGGAAGAGATTGTGTATTCCCTGCATTTCTATTTCCATCTCCTGAAAAATTTTCTCATTCGCCTAAAATGAGAAGTGCATTATTATGAAAATACCGTTGAAATTACTTTTATTGATCCCGTTCTTTTTCTTTACCTGTTTTTTCTGTAATGCTTCCAATGATAATCAGGGTATCGAGCATGATTTCGGCACCATCCCTTCTACGCATACGGTCACGCACGATTTTATTCTCAACCAGGAAATTACCAATGTCGTGACGCTATGCGAATGCGTAAAAGCGAAAGTAGATAAAAAAACAGCCCAAAGTTATGTAGTACACGTCGAATTCGACCCGCGCGAATACAAAGGCGCGACCGCCGAAGAAATTCTGCTTGTCAACAGTTCCGGTGAGCGTATTACCCTGCGGATAAAAGCATTCGTTCAATAATTTTTCTTGCATGCCACAACCATATCTCATATTTGCCGATAAAAAAGGAAAAATTTATTCTCATCCTTATCTGAAGATGGCTGCTACTTCTCTGGCGCGCCCCTTTATGCCCGCCGAAGACAAACTCATCAGACTCCCTTTAGGCAGCAGCCTTTTTTATTTGCCCGGCCGTCTGCCGGCAGGTTTTAATCCCTCGACGAAAAAAATCGAGTTTCTTAAAGATTATAACGGCATGCAGGTATATGCGGTAGGCGCTTTTTTAATTCCTGCATACGTGCGGCTGTATCATCCTGCGTACCAAGTAAGGGTAAAAAAAGTATTACCTTTGTGGGCGTATACTGCGTGCGGCTTTTATGGAGGCAGTTTTTACGCCTGCGCGAAGAGAATAGATCCAAGGATCCATCAAGCCCCGCGCTTTTACGATGCGGGAAAGATTAAAAAAGCGCTGATGCATTGCATCGCGCAATACCCCGCCAACAGACTTTACCGGCACCTCGCTCATTGCGCGGTTAATTACAATTGTCTGAACGCAAAAAATCTTTTCATGAATCGCTGGGAAGCAGGAATCCCTACTTCTCCTGTTTGTAATGCACGCTGTCTGGGGTGTCTT
>JAQUOR010000031.1 GCA_028717025.1 Candidatus Omnitrophota bacterium
AAAATCATCTCAAACTCTAGTTCACCAGAACATTCCGAAGGGGACAATGCACTAGGGGCTAACGCCCCTATTGTGCTATATTTTCTTGAAATTGACTAACCTTAGAATTATCGAGGCGATAAATCTAGGGGGCGCTTCATATCAAATATCAAGTGTATCTCTCTGCTCCCTGATGGGAAACAGTTATACATTACATGATTTTCTTATAGGTTTAATTGAGGTAGAATCGGGAGTATTAATTCGTCACTCGTTTTTATGCTGAGGCGCTATGATAAATGATTTGGGTTTCATTGCTTCGAGATTGAGAAGCTGCGCCCAGTATTGCAACGATTCGTCTTTGCTCTTGCGCACATCATACACTAACCCCAGATTCAATTTAGCAAATCCACAGTCAGGGTCTATTATCAATGCTTCTTTAAAAAATTGCTCTGCTGCTTCGTATTCTTGACGCTGGAAATACATGATGCCCAGATTATTTCTGATGCATTTCTGATATTCGAGATTATCGGGCGCAAGTAATAATGTTTTTTGATACGCATTGAAGGCGGTGTTGTAATCCCCGCTTTGCTGCGCTTTTACTCCCTCATTGTAATAGTTGACGGCATCCTCGGAGGAAAAACCCTTTTCGGCGGTAAAGGAAGTACCACTTGTCAACAGCAAAACAAGAAAAGTTAAGGCTATTATTCTCATAAATAACTTCTTCTTATACTATATCACAATAAATAAAAAAATATAGAAGGAAATTAATCCCCCATAAAAACTGGTCGGGGCGACAGGATTTGAACCTGTGACGTCTTGGTCCCAAACCAAGCGCTCTAGCCGGGCTGAGCCACGCCCCGAACAATAGAAACGGATACACGCGGATATCTACGCGGATTTACGCACAATGCGTTTATCCGCTTGGTTGCCCGCTTGCCGAGCGAAGCGAAGCAGGCGCGTTTTTCCGCTTCTAATTTTTTCAGCAAGAATTGTGCAATCAAGATGAATAGCAAAATGTAATTTTATTATATCGGCTTTTCAAAGGCTGTAAAGGGGGGCACTTTGATAGCGCGTGGTGCGTGTAGATATGATCCGACATACAATGCCTGTTGCATTATCAAGAAATACCTGTTTACTTTACTCTGTGCTTTTTAAATTTTTTCCTGTATATTCGCGCAATCTTAACCATTCTCTGCAAAGAGGTTTCTACTTCCGGCCAAGCACGCGTTTTTAAACCGCAATCGGGATTGATCCAGACGTTTCGCACGCCTACTATTTTAATGCTCTTGTCAAGTATAGTGCGTATCGTCTTCTCGCTTGCCGGATATTTAGAATGTATATCCCATACGCCTGGCCCTAAACTTCTGTCGAAGTTCTTCCCGGAAAGTGCTGCAAGAATTTTTCCTTTATCACGAGCAGCTTCTACCGTTAAAACGTCAAAATTCATTTTTAGAATCCATTTAATAATTTCGCCGAACTCCGAATAGCACATGTGAAGGTGAACCTGGGTATAGGGAGAAAGCTGAGCGGCTATGTTAAACGCTCTTACTGCCCAACGGTAATAAAAATCTTTGTCGCGTTCTTTCAGTGGAGCAAATTCTCTTATTGCCGGTTCATCGATCTGGACTATCTTAATCTTATTAGCTTCAAGAGCTTTTGCTTCTTTATTGAGCGCGGCGGCCAGCTCAAAGGCAATTTCATAGACAGGTTCGGGACGCAGATTATAACTCCAGGCAAGAATAGTGACGGGGCCGCTTAAAATTCCTTTTACAATGCGAGGAACAAGGCTCTGCGCATAAAACATCTCCTTTAACGCCAGCACATTATTACGCGTTATCTTTTTGTAAATAATAGGCGGTCGATAAACGCGTGTACCGTAAGAAATGACCCATCCGTTCTCGGTGGTGAGGAACCCGGTGAGTCTTTGCGCAAAATATTCGACCATATCCGTGCGCTCGAATTCACCATGCACAAGCACATCGAGGCCCAACTCTTCTTCTTTCTCGATAAGTCCAGAAATTTTGTCACGTATAAAATCGTCGTAATCGTGCAAAGACAAATGTTTTGATTTAAATTCAAAACGCGCTTTACGCAGTTCCTTGTCCTGCGGGAAGCTGCCGATAGTGGTCACGGGGAACAAGGGCAGTTTTAATACCTTTTGCTGTATGCTTTTGCGTTGAGCAAACTCCCCTGGTTTCAACGAAAGAGTATCGAACACTTTCTTTTTTGCAACGCTGCGTTCAGCGGGAAGATGCGCGCACCAGGCACGCGCAGAAGCGGTTTTCCCTTCCCATGCGCTCTTAATAAGGTACAATTCATACAACTTCTCCTGGGCAAAACTTAAATTCTTCTTTATTGAAGCATCGAGAACAGTTTCATTCTCTATGGTAACCGGCACATGGAACAAGGGTGCGCTGTTAGAAACCAAGACGCTCTCGTCGCTCGCATGGCAAATTTTTTGTATCTTCCGGGTGAATTTTACGGCGTCAAAAATGTTACAACGCTTTATCCCTCGACCATCAACGACTCCACAAATTATTTTTTTATCTTTAGGAAATCCTTTTTTAGAGAGAGTAAGAAAGTTTTCTCTATTTGAAACAAAGTCTAAGGCAAACGCATGAAAGGGTATGCCATAGAGACGTGGCAGGAAATCAACGCTTCCATAATACGTAATAAGGTTTATCTTCAAATCGCCATCTATGAGATTGCGATAATTTTTTACAATAAGACGAACGTCATCACCGGACACATCATCGCAAAAAGCCGGCTCTTCGAGATGGACAGTGTGCACGCCGTTTGTTTTAAGTTGAGCAAAGAGGCGTTTATAGCTTTCACAGAGATTGGCCATCATGCTATTGAAATCATTTTCGGTCCTGCTTAAACGTAAAAAAGTATATGGCCCTATCAAGGATACGGGATTACCCTTAAAAGAAGAAGCATCGGCGTAAAGAAACGGTTTATTCCAGGTAAGCGGAAATTTTATCCCTTTAGGCAGAAAAGGGACCAGATAATGATAATTGCTGTTGAAATATTTTTTTAAAGCGAGCGCGCGTTTACCGCGGGCGTACTCAAAATATTCGTTAAGGTTTTTAAATTTATAAACCCCAAAGATGAACGCCGTATCAAGAATAGTATCATAGTACGTAGATTCCCCTAAAGGAAAAATATCGATATATTTCTTGTAAGACGCGAGACGTTCCTTCTCTACCGCATCAAGGAGGCCAACCAACTCTTTATCGTTGATTTTGTTATCCCAGAAATTTTCTACTGCGGTTTTAAATTCACGGTTTCTGCCCAAACGTGGAAATCTGTATGCGTATGTTTGCATATTCTTGTATTTATCTTAAACTGATTTGTTTTACCTGACTTTCGATTCTGGCCAGATCTTTGCGTGTAAGGTGCAAAAATATGTCTCAGGATGAATTTATGTTACCAGATAACGCTTAGGCTTGTCAACATCAAAGGATAGACACCGCCATAGAGCGTGATCAATACCGGCCCAACACAAGCGAACAGTTCATCCCGCCAAAACCAAATGCATTGTTAAGGACAATTTCTGTTTTGTGTTTACGCGCTTTATTCGGCACGCAGTCGATATCGCATTCGGGATCGGGAGTTTCGTAATTCATGGTGGGCGGAATGATACCTGTCGTAATGCTCATGCAACAGGCAATAGCCTCAATAGCTGAAGCAGCACCCATGGTATGTCCCAGCATTGATTTAATGGAACTTGCAGGAACCTTTCTATAGGTTTTTTTCCCGAAAAGTTTTCTGATAGCTGCACATTCAGTTTTATCGTTAGGGATAGTTCCTGTACCATGGGCACTTATATAATCAATATCAGCAGGTATCAATCCGGTTGATTTCAGGGCATTTTTCATGCAATTGTAGATACCTCTTTCGTACGGGATAAGCGGATGATAGGCGTCCGCGCTTATGCCATAGCCTAATACTTCCGCATAGATAGGAGCTGCCCGCTTTTTTGCAGAGGACAAACTTTCCAGCACCAGCATTCCCGCTCCTTCTGCAGGGATAAGGCCTTTACGATTTTTATCGAAAGGCTGACACATACAAGGCGCAATCGAAAACACCTTGTAAAGGCCTATAAAAGTTCCTTCGGAAAAATAATCGGCGCCTCCCGCTAAAACGACTTCCGTTTCACCACGCTTAATTCTTTCATATGCCATACTTATCGCGTAGTTGCCTGCTGCGCACGCGCCGGATACAGTGAAAACAGCCCCTTGCAAGGCTAATGTCTTGCTTACGTTTGCCGTTACCTTATATATGGGGTAATTTTCGAATGATTTATGTTTTTTTTCCAAAAATTCGAGCCCGGAGACAATGCTGCCCAAAACTACATCTATTTCTTTTTTACCGCTGGCATTAGCATCACGTAAGGCACTTTTAGAAGCGGCAACGGCAAACTGTTGGCTCCGCGGCAATGTCCGCACCGTTGAAGAAAAATCGTTCGGATTAAAATTTTGTATCTGGCCTCCATAATGACGTTCCAAATGTGAAGTATCAAAAGCGGTAATCTTGCTTATACCAACAACGCCTTTCACCAGATTGGACCAAAAATCATTACAGTTACAGCCCAGTGCCGAAATAACTCCTAAGCCGGTAATTACTACCCGTTCAGCCACGCTTTTTCACCAATGTTTGAATTAAGGTTACTAAATCATTAAAATTTTTAATACCCGGGAGGCTGTCTTGCGGGATGTCGATATCAAAGGTATTTTCGATAGAAAAATCTATTTCAACCAGCGTAAACGAATCAAGCCCTAACTCATTAAAATCGTCTTTGTTGTACTTTTCTATTTTTTCTTTGGGTAGTTTGGCTAAGTTGCTCACTATTTCCAAGACTTCCTTCCGTATTTCTCCTTCGCCTACACCCTTAGCAATTCGTGTTATTTTGTTTTTTGCCTTCATATTTTTCTTCGCGGATATGATTTTTTTGCTCGTACTTTTTTTCATCGCATAGCTCCTTCCTTTAACGACATCTCAACGGCAACGCAACTGCTATTGGAATCCTCCCCTACATTAATAAAAAGCACAAGAGAACTTTTGTGCGGAATAGATTTTTTATGTGCATGGCGATAACAACCATTGTTGCGCAGTACCGTGCACATCGGGAACAAACCTGGATTATTATTTCGTTCTTTTGCTATCACCGGAAGCATCTTGGCATGCGCAGCCCCAAAGGCATTTCTCACCGCCTTTCTTTCTAAATTATGACGTTGCGTGCCGCTGGCAGAAGAAAAAACAATGCAAGGAGGGTCGTCGAAACCGCGTACATATCGTTTAAAAATATTTTTAAGGATAAACTCGAGGCCTTGAGAACGCCCTTTTTTTTCGAAAAATGATTCGACTCCCACAATAACTCCATACCCATTTTCCTTATGCGCGCGCGCTACGTTTTCGATGACACAGCACACTATCCCTCGTAAGGAAAATCTGATACCTCTTTCGATGCTTTCACCCAGCTCAATCACGATTGTCCGGCTTCTTTTTTCTCGCGCCGCAAGATAAAACGCATACGTAAGTGCGTCTACCCCGGAAGAGATGCCGGACGACAACGTGTTCTGGGCACCCTGGATATTAAATTTTACAGAAACGCAGCCTCCAAGATAGGAAATCAAACCATGAGGAAAATCAGCGGGGTTGATCACGCGCGTTCCCTGTTTGAAATATTTATCGGTATTCTCTTTTCGAATATGGAAGTTACTAAAGGTAGTGCCCAAAATAACGCTTGTATTACCGCGCATCGAAGTATACCGCACGCCGCCGTCGGTAAGCGCCGACGATACCGTTTCCAGGATATTGTCGATGTTGGAACTTTCTTTGTCCGCAGCAATACTGATCCCACGTACGATAATCGGCATACAATAATCCCCTAATATATTTGAGGCACAAAACCGTTAAAATGATACAAATCTTTGTCTGAGGAATAAAATTCATCCTGTTTGATCTGTTTTGACCACAATAAGGTAACCTTAAAAAAAAGGCACTCAATCTCCGTCATTACGGAAAAACCAACTTTCTTTAAAACTTCGATGTACCGTATATGGCTTAGATAACCAACAGTCAACGCTACTTCGCGTTCTTTGCAATATTTAAGCGCGTTATAGATTAAAAGCACAATAACATGCGGATATTCGAGATCCACTGTTATATCCACAATATATGCATCGCTCTGACGCTGCTCCACGATGATATAGCCGACGATATTTTTCCCTTTGGTTGCAACGAGAGTAACGTATGTGCTGCGCGGATCTTTAAAATATTTCCAATTTAAGAATTCAATGTCGGCATTAAGGATAAAATAATGTTGCGCCGCGATTCTTTTAAAAAATGCGGCCATATCGCTGTCGAAATGCTCTATCGTGCGCAACGTGACAGAAGGGGATTTAAAATCAGAAGAAAGTTTGGCAGCGGAAAAACTTGAAAGTTTATAAATATGACAAAACTGACCCCACCGTACCCTTTTAAAATCCTGCGACCGCACATCATTGACCGGGCAGATCAAAGGAAACAGCTTATCCTTACGTATTAATGTTTCGTAACTGCGCGCAAAAAACGGCACAAGTCCGGGAAACTCTCTTCGATACGCCGGATCAATAAAAGCATCTTCGGCAACAAAACCATCGAGTTTAGCCGCATTCATCATGCCCTTAAAAGGGATGTAACCGCTGCAGCCGATGATAGCGTCTTTATCACGTAAAACGAAGAAGTTAAAATGCGGCGTTCCTTTTTTATCCGATCTGTATTTATTTATAAATAAATTTTCTTCTTGGGGTAAAAAATCGACAGCGTTTTCTTTTTTCATCCGTTTCGCAAAGTCAATCAATGGACCAAGCTCATCGTGGGTACATAACCGTGCATTAAAATCGTGCTGCATAGTATTGAAAAAATGGTTTTCGCTGCCTGCGCAACCGGTGTTGATTGTTGAGAAAAAATATTTTTCTTACGTTAAATAAAAAAAGTGCAGGACTTTTTATATGCTATAATGAAACAGAAATGCATTATGAATATCTATTTTTTCTTTTACTCATCCTTACCGGCGTTATAACTTCCTATACTGATGTTCGCAAGAAAAAAATAAAAAATCTACACCTGCTTGTTATTGTTTCCATCGCGCTCTTATCGTATGGAATATTTTTAAAATCAGGGCAGTTAAAATTGACACCCGCGCTTTTAATAAATCCCCTGATCGGTCTAAGCCTGGGGTTTATATTGTATAGAGCCGGCCTCTGGCATGCCGGAGATGCAAAGCTATTCTCCACATACTGCCTGCTTTTACCTGTACAACACTATTCTCCCGCGCTGCCTTTTTCTTGTTTTTCTTTATTTATAAACACTTTTTTGATAAGCTCTGTGCTCATTTTTATTCTATCGTTGAAAGAAATAATAAAAAACATTATAGGCAACAAGCGTGAAATTATCAAGAAGGTTATTTCATTAAATACGGCGCGTTATTTTGCAAGAATACTTACGGTAACCTTCGCATTATCCTGGATGCTGGGGCCTGTAATCCGCTCCTTGCCTTTTAAAAGCAGCCTTTTTATTGATTTCTGTATACTTTTCTTTTGCTACTTGGTTATCTACAGGGTCTTAAACAAAATAAAGAGCAAGTTCATTTTTGCTTTGGTATTTTTCTGCGGGCTGACACTACGATATATCGCAATGCCTGGATTCTTTAACGCTGTAAATCTTATTGTTTATCTTCTGTCCACACTTGGCCTTGCCGCAATCTTCTATTTCATAAATGTAGTTATGCGGCTGAATAAACAGAGCCCTACACGCGTGCCCTTTGCACCCTTTATATTTTTGGGCGCCCTGATGACTATTGCCCCCTCTCTATGGTAAACTATAAAATTTCCGGAATAACAAAAAACCGTTTTGTGTGGGTGTTTCTAGAGCGAGAAAATTCGGAAGCGTGCACTACCAGACATCGATTAATGCTTGGACTTTGCCGTCAAAACAAGCATCCTTAAGAGCTTTATCATGTATAGTATCGCATAAACTTTTATCGGGCGGATTAATCTCCCTGGCTAGAATAAAAAACGATAGATCATCAACAATCTCATCAGATTCTTTCTGAAAGTCTTGGGAGAACAACATTCTGCAGGAAGCTTTCCATGATAACGGAAGCTGCGCACCTCTTATAAACCTCTCGCAGGCCATCGTATTGTAATGTTTAAAACCATAATAAATACCCAAAGCAAAAAGGCTCGTATTCTTATTTACCAGCGCCACAGGCATTTTCCCGGCTTTTGCAAATTCGTCGTTACCGGCAGAACGTGCGAGCAAAACGGGATCATTGCGGCTGACAGCTGAACAGAAATTTTTCTTCCAGCCGCCGATACTTTCACAATTTTGGGCATTCACCGTTTTGCAGAGCTCTTGAAAAAGAACGTTTCTTATTTCGCCGCAGCGATTCTCTCCGGCATACCGCAACGCAAGTAATTCCTCGGCAATGTTTCTAGCTTTCTTGGTGCTGCACAATGAAAGATCTTCCTCCCGTAATGCTTTATAGATATTGAGAATCTCTAAATACCCGTTCTCTTTAAGCACTGTTCTTGCAAATTCTTTTTTTTGCTCCAACAAATCGTCCGCTGCGTTAAGCGGCTGGTAAGGCTTTACCGACGGCTCTTTTGCTACCGCAGTAAACACAGCCAACGCAGATACCAGTACAAGCAACAGTTTTTTTATCATGGTGGATTGTGCGTTAAAGAAAATAAGAAACGCCCGCAAGGGATTACGAAAGCGCTCTATACCTCTCAAGCATGATCATAATTGAGGCTCGCTGACCACTTATCGCCTTTTTGATCGACTTCGCCAACAGCTTGAAGGTGAAACGTCCGGGATGTGTGGGACAAGTCAACGTTCCCGTTTATATGCGCCAATTGCTGGCAATTTGGATCAGTTGTGGGAACCAGGCCCATCGTATTTTGATGAATAGTATGAGTGTGTCCATGAAAGATATTCGGAGCATATGCGGCTTTGGTCCATATATGTATGTAGTGATCGGGACTGCCGTCGGCATATGCGTCAATGGATATGCCAAGCATTCCTGCGGAAGCAATCGTTCCTAAACCGACTTTTAAAATATTTTCTTTGGTGACAAAACCGCCTTCATCCTTCATGAAACTATGGATAGTTTTCTTGAGAGTATTGAATTTTTTCTTGTTTGGCATATTACGCATGTCGCACCTCCTTTTTGACCCATCGTTTAAATATTTCTAAATTTTCTTCATTTTCCACGATTTTTTCAAAAATATATTCAAACTGCGCGGTATAAATCTTATGAATGGAAGAGCAGAATATTTTAGGAACAAAATTATTCTGCTGCGAATAATTTACTACCGGACATGTGGCGATCCATGGTGAGAACGCTGACCCGTTATCCCACAAATTCATGACTGACGACTCCAAAAGATGCAGAAGGTTTTCCTTTTTCATCACGTCTTCATAATCGTCAACGGTTATATTACCCAGCTTAAACATGTCATCGCCGGCCATTCGTGCCTCATCACAGGGATAACAGCTGCCATCGGGCATATACACTATCTGGCTTCTTCCCGCGCCGCAAGGATTCATCAATTCGATATACCCGGGATCTCTCCTGTTAAGTATCTTTTCCAACATAAGCGTTGCGGTCCGTTCGGCAATAAAAAATCCTTGTTTATTGCGCTCAAGGATATAATCCATGGCGTTCCTGTAAAATGAGATAAATTCTTCGGGAGTATATCCTACATCGAGCCACTGGTCGCACGCACTTCCTAATTTATTAACGGGACGCAAGGCGATGCCGGTTTGGCCGAGCGCAACATACTCATCAACAATCTCCTTAAAGTAAGGCAGCGAATATTTGGTAATCGTCGGCATAACGTCAATTTTCCTGCCTAGTTTTTCCTGCAAGGCCTTCAGGCTACGCTTAACAATATCGTAGCTGCCTGTGCCGTTTGCGAAAACCCTGCTTTTATCGTGAACATGCTTTGGGCCGTCTAACGAGCCGCATATCTCGACGCCAAAATCTGAGAGAAAGCTTATTTTGGCATCATCCAAAAGCGTAAAATTGCTTACCAGAGCTATTTTTAACGTTTTGCCTACAGTATTTATCCGATGCGCCTGTTCGATAAGGAATTTTACGGTATCCCAATTAAGCAAAGGCTCTCCGCCTTGAAACTCTAACGTAATGAAACGGTTTTTCGTATCAAAGATATATTTTAAAACACGCGCCGCCACTTCGATGTTCATATCCTTTGCCTTTTTCGAGCGAGCCTGGCAATAGCGGCATTGCAAGTTGCAACGCGTAGTCACAACGGCAATATGGAGCGACGTGTCACAAAAAAGGTTGCTGTTTAAATTGCGGTAATCGTTAAGGAGATTTTTAAGGTTCCTCTCATCGACGATAATCCTGCGTTCATAGAGCCTCTTAAAAAAAGGCGCATCCTCTTCGCAGGCGAATGAATGCAGGGAATTTAATTCTTTGTCGGTCAATAGATCCCATCCCCCGAACATATTCGATACCAAGTACTTATCTTTAATACGTTTCCGGTTAAAAGGGATAACGGCAAAATCTCCTGATTTTGTAGCACACTGCGTATTCATACGTCTTACCCGTTCCTGCGAAGATAAATCAGATAATTAAGAAAATCAAAATAATCGGTATCGACGGCCGCGTTCAAACGCACACAATAATATTTTTTTTCTGAAGTAACTGCGATAACCGCATCCGGCTCATGCGCCCGCGCTTTCTCAATCTCTTCTCTGCCGTACAGTTCTTTATGCAACTTAACGTATACGCTCTTGTTGCAACGCTTTAAAAAGGGATATGTCATTTCTTCTTGTGGTGCGTCTTTTTCTTTTCGCTCTTTGCCTCAAGTTCCTCGATCAAACCTTCCACCTCTCTTTTCCCGGCTTCCTGGGCCAGAGAGGGCGCGGCAGAAAAGAGCGCCCGCTGCATCAAAGTTTTCACTATTTCGGCGTTAGCCTTAAGATTACTGAAATAATGGGCATAATTAAGCAATTCGTTGTAGAAATCCATACCCACCGTTTCAGGGTTATCTTTTTTCTCTTTGGGAAAAAGCCAGACGGTAATATGCCCATTATTGCCTTTATCAAGATAAATGTATGCCTTATCGAGAAACACGTACCCCGCGGCATAAATGGTAGAAAGGGGGTAAATCCTCTCATCCACCGCGAGCTTTACGTATTCTTTACCCTTTTCTAAAATGTTGTGCATATTTTTAACGTATTTAAATTATCCTGCGTCTCCCGTGCATATCCAAATCTCGCCTACTCTTACTCGTGAATACGTATTGGCATCATCAGCGAATCTTACCTCTCCTCCCCGAATGTTCAATTGGTTATCACCCCGCAACACAATACGGTAATCGACTGCATTATTAGGCGCTGAATTTTGAAAGGTGATGGAAGGGAACAATCCTCCCGTGGCATGCGTATCAATCAAGCTTATCACGGGATTACCGGCAGTATTAGGATCATCCCGTAACAGTATACTTGCCGGGGTGCCTCCCGCTACCCCCGAAGTTAATACCTGCAGCTGTCTGTAAATACCCACCGGAGCGGGGTAATAGGTAGATATGGTAATGGTTTCGGTCTGGCCTAAGGCTTCATGGGAATAATAAACAAAAGAAATAAAAGAAAAAACGATCACAGCAAGAATAATGGCTTTTTTCATATCTCCTCCTTTTTTTTGCCTTTCCGATACGCTCTATTTAAGTTCTTATTTTTTGTCTTTAGCCTCTCGGTTTAGAAAAAATCTGAAAGACCTAAACGTGCTTATGTCATAATTGTATACTAAAGAACGCTTGCGTCAATTGATTTTATTAGTGTTTGCGGAAAACAATATTCAAAGAATAAAGCGT
>JAQUOR010000032.1 GCA_028717025.1 Candidatus Omnitrophota bacterium
CCCGACCAGCATTCCTTTTCTATCCCTGTCAAACGGCTGACAGCTTTGAGGTGCAGCAGAGAGAAGACGGTTGAATCCGCAAAAGGCAATCCTCGAAAACGCATCGGCGCCACCGGCAAACATCATGTCGGTATCTCCGCTTGTTATAAGGTCATATGCGTAGCCTATCGCGTAATTGCCCGCGGCGCAGGCAGTAGGAATAATATAGTTGGGTCCCCGCAGACCAAGCTCTGCGGCGATATGCCCGGGAATTACATTTGGGGGAATCCGGGGTATGAGAGAAGATTTTGCATCATCCAGAGTATCGTTAATCCACGCTTCATTCAAGACTTCAAAAATCTTTGCCTCCCCCATGGTAGTACCAAGGCAAACCCCTGTGTGCTTTCGTATATCAGCCGGGGAAAGATGCGCATCGCGTAACGCCAGTTTTGCGGCAGCAATCGCAAAAAGCGAGGAACGTCCTAAAATTTTTGCTTTACGTTGCGAAACAAAACGAGAAGGGTCGAAATTTTTGACTTCACCGCCGCGGTGAGTAGGAAACGCTGCAGTATCGAAAGATTCTACCTCTGAAATACCGGACTTCCCGCTCAAAAGAGCCTGCCAGAACTCATCACAACCTATACCAATCGAAGATATAGCACCGATGCCGGTTACAACGACTCGTCTATCCATAAATACCGTTAATACCTTTTTTAAAGATATTTCTTCTTTTACGCTGCGCTTTTTTTATCGAGATATTCTTTGGCAATAGCAATAGTCGCCCGCAGCGTATTCATTTCAGGCAACCGTTCGCCGGGAATGCTGATCTTATACTTCTTTTCTGTCGCGGCAAGAATTTCGAGTGCCATCATCGAATCAACGCCTAAATCCTCTACCAGCTTTGCATCAAGAGTGATTTCACCGGGTTCCTTCTCTAAAATATTCGCTATTAAATCCCGTATCTCTGTTTCCATGTCCTCCATTACCCTCCTCCTGTTTTACCGTAACCGTTAGCTTGCTAAAACGGCACTCCATATAATTAATTAAGAAATCTGGAAATAACCATGCTCGCGTTATTTCCTCCCGGACCGAAAGTATTTATTAATGCGTGCGTAATCCGGCGTTTCACCGGCTTATCCGTCACCTGCCCCAATGCACACACGGGATCAGGCTCTTTATAGTGCAGCGTTGCAGGAGCCGTTTGCCGGTCAATCGCGCACAGGCTCACTGCGGTCTGCAAAGCTCCTGAAGCGCTGTAGCACTCCCCAATCATAGACTTTACGGAACTAATGCTCGCTGTATCCTTGGCATTTGAAAAAACTTCGCGTATTGCGTTCGCTTCCAGAATATCGCCGTTAGGCGTTGCGTGCGCGCCCGCGCAAATATAATCAATCGAGGCTTCAGAAATATTTGATTTTGCAATAGCCATACGCATTGCCCGCGCAAGCGCATTACCTTTTTTATTATACTCGCTGATCCGGTGTGGCTCAAAACCCGTTCCAGATCCTAAAATTTCCGCATAAATTTTAGCGCCGCGGCTACGTGCAGTCTCTAAGTCTTCTAAAACCAAAATGGCAGCACCCTCGCCAAGGACAGCGCCGGATCTTTGCTTATCGAAAGGACAAGAAACCTCAATGGGGCTCTTTCCAACTCCTGCCAAGAATCCCGCTTTGTAAAATCCTAAAAAAAGCTGGATGCACAATTCTTCAACACCACCGGCAAGAACAGTATGCGCTCTCCCGGAACGAATCTGATGCGCAGCGTAGTTAAGGGCTTCCAGACTTGCCGTAAAACCGGTGGAGATAGTGGCGCAAAAACCTTTAATATTAAAGCGTATGCACACTTGACTTGCCGGAGCATTGATGACGGTATTTGAAAAAAGCGCCGGGTTAACGTACTGGGGGCCCTCGGTCAACGCCTCTTTATCGAATTCACTTATGCTGCGAATACTGCCGAATGTTGCTCCCAGCACTACTCCTGTTGTTCTTGTGTTTTCCTCGGTAATTGCAAGCTTTGCGTCGACAAGAGCCAGATGAGCTGCGCAATCGGCTAATTTCGTAGTGCGGTCAAAAAGACGCAACCCTTTTGGGCCAAGGATTGTCTCGGGTGCAAAATCGCTGATCTGGCCTGCGGTTTTCGCATCCATCCCGGAAGTAGAAAAAAGCGAAACAGGTTTGATCCCGCAGACGCCGTCAAAAAGAGCACGGCTAAATGCTTCTTTGCCTATGGCATTAGAAGTCAAAATACCTATTCCCGTAATCACTACTCTTTTTGATCTCATTGCAATACGCGATTTACAGTTTAAACGTTAGAAAATATTATATAGCCATTAAGATTAAATCTCAAGAAAATTTAAAGGCAGATCTCCTGAAACTTACAATTTTTGCAACGCCAGGTCTCCTGCGTTTTAGGCATTTTCCCAATATCTGCCTTATTTGACGCTACCTCAATCAGGCACGCTTTCATCTCATCGATGCTTCCCCGTATATACTTTCTGACTTCTTCTATTTCCAATGCTTTTACGCCAATGAGAGAAACGACTTCTTCTGCCAAATACACAGGGATTATCTTTAGGCTGTCGGCCTGAACGCTCCATTTTTCATACGCATAAAGGCCATAGCACGACAATTGTAGCACATCCTTGTCACTGGGCTTTCCGGTCTTCCAATCATAGAGCGTATAGATACTGCTTTTCAGGGCAAAATCAGGAACCGCAAATACCTTAACTCCTTCAAAGGAAAAACTGTCGAGCTCGTCGATTTTTAAAAAAGATTCGGACGAAAGAGTTTCAAGCGATTCAAGCAAACCGCAACCGTAGAAATTAGCTATACTGCGCTGCGCTTTTGCTAATCTTATACTCAGCTCCTCACGGCTGGGCTCACGGTTATAATAATGTTCAAAAAGATTCAAATTATGTTTCGCATTATTCATCCACGCTTTACTTCGGGATTGCTCCCAGGTTTTAAGTAACGTCTGTTTAGTTTTATTAAGCGCTTCATCAGGCAAAATGGCTTTGCCTTCGATTCTATTTTCCAATACCCATTTAATGACCTGATGTATCACATCCCCTATCCAAGTATCCAGATTCTGCATATTGCGTAAAAGATACGCTTTACGGGACAATTCGGGCGCAGAGGCCTCCCACCCTCCCCAGGAAGCATAATAATGATAGTAATAGGCCCTGGGACAGTCCCTAAAGAGCCTGTCCCGGGAAAATGACCAGGTTAATTCGCTTTTAAATACAGCCATATTCCTCTATTGTAACCGAAAAATGTTGATAGAAAATAGAAAAATTTGGAAATTTAGTATTTTTTTGGTACTTTAGGAAAGGATTGATTACAGAGGCTGAGAAAAAATTGCAGTAATTTTGAGGCGATTGCAATACCGGAAGACAGGCCCGCCACGTCAATCCCGCTCATAAGGCGGATTGCCGAGGTCTCGCCATTTTTTGTGAAACAAAAAATGGCGGAGAGGCAGGGATTTGAACCCTGGGACCGCTTTTAGGCAGTCTTACGCTCTCCAGGCGTACCGATTAAACCGCTCTCGCACCTCTCCAGCGCCAGAGTGCTGGCGCACCATTCTTCAAAAAGAACGTCAACTCTCAAATAGCTACACGCCCCGAGCAAGAATCGAACTTGCAACCCTTTGGTCCGAAGCCAAATGCTCTATCCAGTTGAGCTACCGGGGCATAATATGTCATTCAGATATTTTCTGCCTTGACCTGATTTTAAAAACTTTTCTCTTGCCCTGGCTTCATGTTCACTGTTAAAATTTTCACTATAAATAAGTTCAAAAGGTCTGTTCTGTCTTGTCCAACTATTAGTGCCGCTATTATGTTCTTCCAATCTAGCGGATACTTCCTTGGAAGTAAAACCTATATATTTTTTGCTATTCCTTAAGCTTTTTAATACGTAAATTCTAAACATTCTCGTCAGAAGCCTCCGCCCAAGGCGGATCCGCCTCTGGCGGAAGATGCTCCCTGCCTACCGGCAGGCAGGTATCCAGTTGAGCCACAGGCGCAATAAATCATCCTCAAACTCCTCTGCAAGAGGGGCTAACGCCCCTCTTGTGTTCAGCAAGACTTGCTTTACGCGCCTTCCTTCGCTGTCACCCCTTGAGGATGATTTTGAGGCTTCGCCTCAGTCGCCCCCTCCAGAAGAGTCTCCTATTATATAGAACTTTTTTATAAGAACTGACGGAAACAACAAAGCCAGAGGCGCAAAAATCAGCTCGTAAGCTAAGTAACTTGTAGCAGTCAAATGTCTAAAAGTTTTCGTGCTTCTCGCTTACCGATCAGTTTTTTGAAATCCTCAAAATCAATAAAAGTAAGATGTGGAAGTTCTTCTCTCATTTTATGGACATAGCCCCCGTCTGCGTGGCGGCGAAACCCCATATACTTAAATGTCACACCACAACCGGGACAGGTATGCGCTTTGCTGTCGATGCCTACCTTACGGCAGGCAAAGCAATCGGAAGACAACTCACCTACCACAATCAGGTGCTTCTCGATATCTTCCAAATCCAATCCTTGCCAAACCCGTAAAAAACCCTTCATATCCAGAATATTGTTTAGGAATATTGTTTACGTTTTTTAGAATGCGCCTTGCGATAAAACGATTGAAGAACGCCCGCGATTTCCTGCGGGGTATCGACAATATGCATCAGTTCAAGATCCTCATCAATCAACGTTCCATATTCTTTCAATGTCTGTCTGCACCACGATAAAAGCCCTTGCCAGTAGTCTTTGCCCACCAACACGACAGGAATGGGGTCAATGCGCTGTGTCTGGATCAAGGCTAAGGCTTCAAAGAGTTCATCAAGCGTGCCAAAACCTCCGGGAAAAACTACAAACGCGCAGGAATATTTAGTAAAGATTACCTTTCGCACGAAAAAGTAACGGAATTCTAAAAGGTAATTGATGTATGGATTCGGTTTTTGCTGTTCCGGTATGATAATGTTAAGCCCTATCGATAAACCACCGGCTTCAAGCGCCCCCTTGTTTGCCGCTTCCATGATGCCGGGCCCTGCTCCGGTAATAATACTGTAGCCTTTTTTTGCCAAGAGATGCGCAGTTTTATAAGCAAGCGCATAGTAAGGGTGGTTCTTGGGTGTGCGCTTTGAGCCGAAAACGGAAACTCCTTTTTTAACCACCGAAAGCGATTCGAAGCCCTCGACGAATTCGCTCATGATACGGAAAATACGCCAGGTATCGGTACTGATAAAATTCTCGTTTAACGGCGCTTCCAATTGAGGGATAATGGCTTTCTTTCTCATAAAACTAAACTACAAATTTGTCAGCTATCTTACTTATAAAACGCATGCGCGCTAACTTGCCGGTCAAAGAGGAATAAATACCGTAGAGGGAAAGGAAAAGAAAAAGTAATAGCCCCGAGACATAAAACACAATACCTACGAACGGAAGAAGCGATAGAACGATGAAAACAATTTCACCGATAAAGACAACGATGCCTTGCTTGGCATGAAAATGGGCAAAACGGTTATCTTTCCGGAATATAAACACAAGGATCCACAAGAAAAATACGTATGATAACGCCGCAAACGGCGCACCGTCTTTTATTGTATTCTCATCAAGCTGTAATTGTTCTGTCATATTCCTCCTTCAATGTTCGTCATTCGCCTAGCGTTAGATTAAAAGCATTATACTTATTTTTGGATTAAAATCAACCCATTCGAGATGCCTTATACTATCTGCCGGGATGTCTTGCCGGGCTAAAACGCGGATTTTGCTCGAGGAGAATAAAAAACCCCGTTCCGAAATTCGGAACGGGGTTTTTATTTACGTTAAAGTAACTGTCTTAGAAGTTTACGTTTAATCCTGCTCTTAAGGAATAAGCTACTTCGTCGTTTGATTTCTCGAAGAAATCTCCGGGAATGAACCAAGCGCCGGTAAGCTTAATCTGCACGTCTTCGGTGTAATCATACAACGCATAGGCATCAACTTCGCTTCCTAAATACCTGTCGTTGCGATCAACCTGATACGCATTAGCGATTGCAGGGCCTCTTGCGGGGCTGTACGTGGTCAAATTGCTGTACTGCTCGGCAAGCTGCGAATAAACGTAAGAAAGTCCTAGGGTGATGTCTTCTCTGGGCATCATTGAACCATAGAGCATTACGGTGTTTGTGTTGGTGTTCGGGAAAAGAATGTTAATGATCTCTCCCATAGCCTGATCTTCAAACATCGGGTCCCATCCGCCAAAAGAAGAATTATCAGTATCATCATGTCCGCTTAAATAAGCATAACGGATACCGATTTTCGGGTCATACTTAGTCATGAACTTGTACTCAGCCATTGCCTCTATGGCATATGCGCTTAAGTGGCGATATTCTCTGGGAGTTGTAGCGTCAACCATGGTAGGAGATGTTCCGTCTGATAAGGTAGGTACTGTTATGTCGCCAAACTGATACGCACCTTCCAAACCTAACATTAATTTTTCAATGGGGTCAAACTGAATCCTGCCGCCGACTACATATGTCGTAGACTGATTTTCAGGGACCTGAATGGTAACGTAGTTCTGGTTTCCATCGTGAGTGTTGTGGGAACCAAAGAAATAACCTTCGGTGATACCGTTGAAGGTACTCCACTGGTATGCCGCGTTCACGCCCCAAAGAGAGACGTCATCGCGAATCCAGGTTGTTCCTTCATAAGGCTTTGCATAGATGAAATCAAAGGTGAACGGTGAAAAATCCAAAACTGCTTTTACTGCATCGAATGATTTTCTTAAACTTAAATCTTGAATGAGCTGAGCAACATTTGCGGTTGCTGTCTGGTTTGTGTCCGGATCGCCAACGATCAATCCGTTGCCATAACGAAGCAACTGACGACCGACGGTGAGTGAAAGAGGCTGATACAAGAATTCCTTCATCTCGACATAAGCAAGATCAAGCTGTATGTCTGTATTCGTTGTATCCTCCGAACCCCATAATCTTTCATTGAGCAAACGCACGACTGCTGAAACGTTCTCAGTCAGATTCGCATCAAATCTCAAACGAGTCTGAGTTGAAAGCGCGTGTCTCGCGTCGTTAATATTGCCGTTCTTAAGACCGTCCCCTAAGGACAAATCTCTTGCGATTCCCTGCGACAAAATGTCTCCGCTTACTTTAATGTTCTCTACCGCTGCAAAGGCAGGAACAGATAAAGTGAGGGCTAAAAGTGCTACTAACAAAAATAACTTCTTACCCATCATCCTCCTCCTTTCCTATTCTTTAATAATAGGATAAATAAAATTTATCTTTCACAAGGTTTTTGCCTTGCTTATTACCACATCTATAGTTATATCATCCACATCTTGGACAATTTTGGCTTATTTTCAGCTTCACCTCCTTTTTCGCCATCTTTAAAACCGTCCGCGGATGGTATAACCTAATTAATATAAAAGGGTTTTCAATGAGCTACTAATTTTTTAGCAGATATTGCTTCTTTTGTCAAGACTTTTTTCTAAAAATCCTTATGTTTCCTCACCTTTTGCTTCTTCTTGGCCGCTCAAAAACACAAGATATAGTGAAATTTCACTATATTTTGCTTCTTTGCTACATCATATAGATATCAATCTTTTCGGCCTTACCTTCCCTGATTTTATTACTTAAAGGCGGTTTGATCACAGAAGAATCGATTGAGTGCTTTCGCCCTTCGATCTGAACGACTATCCTGACAATCTTTGCGTTAGCAAAGGTATCTTTGCGTCCAGGATTATGATAAACGACGAGCGTTGAAGAAAAAAGGTTAAAAGCAAATGAATCCTTTTCTATCAGTACCCGTGCACCTTTAAAATCAATACTTTCCTCTTTTTTAGTAAAAAAATCTGCCTTAAGGAGAGGTGCAAAGCGTATCGACAGGTCTCCTCTTTCGTCCACGAAAAATGGTTTTTGCCCCAGGCAGAGAAGGATCCACATATGCAACAGCTCAACGGTTGCTCCGCTTAAGCGCGCGACAAAACCTTTACCCCATAAATTTTTATCGGGATGGGCGCTGCTTACGATAAAAGAAGAATTTTCTAAAATGTTCCTGCCGTAGCGCATAGGCTCAAAGAAACAAACACAGCAATTATAAAAATCGCGGTAGAATTCTTCATAAAAGCCGCTACGAAGCACTTCAAGAAGATACTTATATTCCATGTGCAGCCAGATTGACTCGTTCTCCAGCCATCCGGGCACAAATATACGGCTCCTGCCTATTTCTAAAGGTTCCTTTGCCAGCGATGCATTGAGCCGGTACATTTTCAGTTCCTTATCAAAGAGTACGGAGCTCTTAAGCGCGCGGTGCACTTCCTTACTGCGTTCAACCTTTAAAAGGCTGACAAACCCTTCCAGGAAAAGGGGCATATTCCTTCTTAAGAACACAATCGGGGTGACTGTTTTTTTCTTCTGCTGATATTTCGTAACTTCATACATAAAATAGGTACAATACTCTCCTTTATTTTTGTCTTTAGCTTTTTCTATACCGCCGTTAAGTTTCTCTATGAGGAGCTCCAGGAAGGTCTCCAGCGACCTGATCGTAACTTCTTTTTCTGTTCCCGCAAGAAAAAAGAAGGTGTTCCTTCGGAATTCTTCCTTGATGTCGTTTGCCTTGTCCCACCACTCATAGTCACGTCGCGCACGCGCGGTCTTTTTATACATGCAAAGAAGTTTGTGCATTCGGTGCAGAAAAAAGACTATCTCCTGTGGCATGGCAATCGTAGCAACGCCTTTTCTACTCAATCGCGTCAATGCTTCGCGCAATAAAAGGCATGCTCTTTTTATTTCCAGGGTCTCGCAAAGCGATGAACCGAACAATGCAGGCAGACCGTTTAAAGAATCGCACCAACCTGGTTTATCCGCTTCCATCTCCACGCCGATACCGTCGGGATCAAGCGTCGCAGCCTTGTTCAAAACGAGCGCAAGAAGCTTAGTCACCATGTTCGTCTTGTAAATAGCGCCGGATTTTTCTCTTGCAAAATTCTTAAACCGCAAACGCTTGGCAATCAAACTTCTCTTTGTATCGTCGGTCGTAAGGCTGTGCCACTGATAGACCTTGCCGTCTCTTATGTGGTATCGCGCGCTTCGCTCCTTGACCCTATGCTCGTCATCCCAGAAGTAATACTCCTTCTTCGTAAACAACTCTACTGCTGCATCCGGATAAAAATAGAGAAAGCTTTCGATAAGGTCCAAGTTATACCGCCAATGGTCTATCCAATACCCTTCACCGAAAGAAGCTGTTGGTTCACGCCCTGCCCGTTCAATCAAAGCTTTTGCCAGCTCTTCTCTGCGCGTAATCTCGATACCTTCTTCCTTAAGGAATTTAAAAAAGTCTCCCAGGGGGAATCCCTTTGTCATAAGGGCCAGGAGCCTCTCGTCTGCCTTTATACTAAACTCCCGCAACAGGCACAGCGCATCTTTTTCTTTAAAAAATAGATTCTCGCCCTTGATGACCAGCGGGTTGTAACCGTCGAGTTTAATGAAATTCATAAAATATGCAACGTTCTTTTTCCCGATGGCGGGATTAAAAAACAAATCCATGCGCCTGTTCTGATTGATGTCGCGGTAATTCGCCTCTCCTTCGCTGAAATACGAAGGAAGAAGCTTAAACTTGTTATAATCACGCTCAAGGTCGCCGTGCTTGCGCGAAAAAATGTAATACACGGCAGATGAACCTTTAAATGAATAGGGGTATCCCCCGCGTAAAACATTATCCATGTAGGTATACTTCACATAATGGTTTAACTCTCTTGAACCGGAAACGCAAAGTGCGTTACTCTGGATTTTTGTAATAATCGCTTCGTTCTCTTTCTCTTTGGATACAAGAAAATTTGCATCGATGCCCTGGACAAATTTTTTGATAAGCTCAAGCTTGAACGAAGCGCCGAAGGTACTGTAAAACTTCTTTTCTTCCTGGGGTTTAAGGTTCCATTGAAAGTGACTGAACGCACAGGGGGTCTTCCCGCAGTCTATCTGCGCCAGAGGTACTTTAAAATCGTCCTGCAGAAATTTTACCGGAATAGAATATGAAATATCCTGCCCGAAAAGCGCATCCGGATCAACTATCATATACGGATAGACCTTGCGTCCGTTTTTTTCATAGAATGCATAATTAAAATTTGCTCCCTTAAGGAACTTGGTCTGGCTGGCGTCAACAGGATCGACGATAAGCCGGAAAATGGCCAAATTATCTTTCACTGAGCAGTGCATCCATGCCTCAAGGGTACGCGCCAGGTCTTTTAAGAAGAGATTGTTCGAGCCAAAAGGGATTATACGCGGAAGACCGTCGACGATTTCCAAATTCATTGTTTTATCGGAAATATTTTTTATGGAGAGTACCCGCACGAGACCTCCCACGGGGGTGTAGGGCAAGGTAAAATATTTTACCGAGAATTGCAAACCTAAGTGATGGTTGGTTTTTGTTATTTCCAGAGAAGGACTTTTTACGGCCATCACTTCATCGCGCTTGTGCCCCGAGACGACGCGAAAAGGCTCGTGAAACGTCTTGCCGTTAATCTTAAGGAAAGTTCTAAAGCCTATATTCGAAACAAGCGCATATGCTTTATTCGCGGGAAAGAATTCAGCGATGCAGTGGTCTTTATCCTGAAGACCGAAGCTTATCACCCCTTGAGCGCGATTTACGTAAAAAACCCACATAGGAACGCCCCAGGCACCGCCGATACCGGGAAGAAAATTAGAAAATGGCTGGGTCTGGTTATAATCCTTGATAAGAAAACTGCCGTCATCCTGGAGAAAATAATCTTTACTCATTTCATTCCTCTCTTTCTTATGCATTCGTGCAGAGCGTATCCTCGTCATAGCGTCATGGGCGATTCCCATCGCCCCCTAAAGACCAATTACCCTAACAAAAAACGGTCAGGATCTTGTCAAGGGAAGAGACGACCTTTTTGTTTGTATACTGTTTCACTTCGGAAAGCGTGCTCGACCCTCCTTTTACAAACACTGCGTCGATACCGGCACGCTTTGCAGTTTCTAAATCAATGCCCATATCCCCGATATATACGGCTTCTTGAGCGGAAAGCTTAAATCTTTTTAAGATAGCGCGCAGGATCTTCGGGTTTGGTTTTATGCCGCGTATCGTATCTGCGCAAACAACCATGTCAAAATATTTCCTTATCTTAAGCGCCTTAAGGATCACGTTCGTAAAACGCTGCGGCCGGTTGCTGGCAATGGCAACTATTTTATTTCTTTTCTTTAAAAGGTAAAGTATTTCTTTGGCGCCCGGTTTTAAGGAGGCCAGACGGACAAGTGAAGTTTGATGGTGCCTGCGATATATGGTAAGTGCTTTTGTAAACTCTTTTTTTGAAAAAAAAGTCTGCATAAAACGCTTGTCACCCTTACCCACTTTTCGTTTCACTGTCGCATAGGAAACCGGGGGGTGCCCTAAGGCGCGTAACGTAAAATTCAAGCTTTCTTCGATTGCCCGGTATGCATCAACGAGGGTCCCGTCGAGGTCAAAAATAAAAATCTTTTTTTTATTCATAGGGATTCAGGAGTCCGCCGGAAATAACCAGTTTCACCGCTTCTTCAACGTTCATGTCCAGGAAAATAAGCTCTTCCTGTGCTATCATAACGACAAAACCCGTAAGCGGTGAGGGGGTAGAAGGAATGAATACGTTATACATGGTTTTGCCGATCTTTTCGTTAAAAT
>JAQUOR010000033.1 GCA_028717025.1 Candidatus Omnitrophota bacterium
AATAGACAATCCCAATAAGCCATTTCCGGCCTTTTTTAAGAGAAAAGCCTGTGCGAACGCACTAACCTTGACAAAGTCCCGCTTTCACCTGATAATACTTACTTATGAAAAATATCTATCTCGTAGGGTTCATGGGTACAGGAAAGACCACAGCCGGTCAAATCGTAGCTGAAACGCTGCATAAAGAATTCCTCGAAACGGACGAGCGCATAGAACAAGAACAAGGCAAAAAAATTTCAGAAATCTTTGCGACACAAGGCCAAGCGTATTTTCGCACGCTGGAAAAGGAACTTCTTGCTGCGATTGCATCAAAGACCGATCGTATCGTCAGCTGCGGCGGAGGACTCATTTGCGATGAAGACAATATACGCATCATGCGCGCAAGCGGAACGATTATAACGCTAAAAGCGTCCCCAAAGACCATCTACGAACGCACAAAGAAATATACGCATCGGCCGCTGCTCAATGTTAAAGACCCGTTATCGGTGATCACAAAACTTCTTGCCGAACGCGAAGTTTTTTATTCTCGTGCGCATTTCTCCGTTGATACTGAGAATATCGCACCGCCTCAAGTAGCTGCTGCAATCATTAAAATCGCAAACAATATTGAAGGGCGTTAACGTTACACGTTACGGATATATTCATTAAGCGTATTTAAATGGCAAAAGAAGGATCTATCCTCCTTAATATTTTAAATCTTTCTCCGAAAAAGACGCACGATATACTGCAGCTGCTCGGTGACACCCAGAAAATATTCGACATACGTGAATCCGATCTCGACCAAGTACCATCATTAAGCGAGGAAGACAGAAAAAAGATCATCGCCGGGCGTACCTGCGACATTTTCAAACGGGAATTGGCGCTTATCACCAAAGAACGCATAACGGTCATTGATATTTTCGATGAGGACTATCCGAAGAATCTCAAGGAAATAAGCCATGCGCCGCTCCTTTTGTATGTGCGCGGCGACGTGCGCACCTTAAGCGATTTCCTTCTGGCAATCGTAGGCACGCGCATACCGACGCTCTACGGCATTGCAATGGCTGATGATTTTTCGTACCGGCTGTCGGCGCTTGGGTTTACCATTGTTTCTGGTCTTGCCCGGGGTATCGATACCGCCGCGCATGCGGCAGCTTTAAAAAACGGAAAGACCATTGCGGTTTTAGGCAGCGGTCTATTGCATATCTATCCTAAAGAAAACGCTTCTCTTGCGCGCGCAATCTCACAAAAAGGAGCAGTTATCTCTGAATTTCCACTCACCGCAGCACCGCTTAAGGAAAATTTCCCGCGGCGCAACCGCATTATCAGCGGTCTATCCAAAGGCGTACTCGTGGTGGAAGCTGCAGAAAAAAGTGGGGCACTCATCACCGCTCATTACGCGCTGGAACAGAATCGTGAAGTATTTGCATTACCCGGTAAAGCCGATTCGCCGTTAAGCAAGGGGACGCATCTACTTATCAAAGAAGGGGCAAAGCTGGTCGATTCGCTTGATGACATCCTTACGGAACTGAATATACGCCGGGAAACACCCATAGAAAAAGTTTCCTGTAATATAAGTTCGCAAGAAAAGGCAATCTTTGATATAATCAATAACGAAGGCGTACATCTTGAGGAGATAATCCTAAAATGCAACCTTGAGCGCCCTCTTTTAAATACCCTCCTCTTAAGCCTCCAATTAAAGGGATTGATAAAAGAGGTCAGGCCGTCATGTTTTACACGGTCCGTTACTCTGTAAAAGACATGGAGAATAAAGCATGAGCAAATATCTGGTGATCGTCGAATCTCCCACGAAAGCAAAGACCATTTCCGCTATTTTAGGGGATGACTACGAAGTAACGTCATCCATGGGGCATGTCGTTGATTTGCCTGCCAATAAGCTTTCCATCGATATCGAGAACGGATTCGCACCTAATTACCGCGTTATTCCCGGCAAAGAGAAGATAATCACCCAGTTGAAAAGCAAAGCCAAGGGAAAAGAAACGATTTATATAGCAACTGACCCTGACCGCGAAGGAGAAGCCATCGGCTGGCACATACAGGATAAACTGGCAAAAGAAAAAAGAGTTTTTTATCGCGTGGTATTTCACGAAATTACCGCCGACGCCCTCCATGAAGCATTCGCGCATCCCACGCAGCTTGATATGGATAAAATAAATTCGCAAATAGCCCGCCGGGTGCTTGACCGGGTTGTGGGCTATACTCTTTCGCCTCTTCTTTGGAAAAAAGTAGTGCGGGGCCTTTCCGCGGGCAGGGTGCAATCGGTAGCCCTGCGCTTCATCGTCGAGCGCGAAAAAGAGATCATGGCGTTTATTCCGAAGACCACCTATAGCATTGAAGCTCAGCTTAATATCGACGGGGTCATACTTGAAGCAAAACTTGAAAAATATAAAGGTAAAAAAGCAATATTCGATACGAAAGAAGAAGCCTTGCGTTGTATCGAGGAAATCAAAAAAGAGTCATTGACGGTGCGGGATATCATCACAAAGACAACCAAACGTAATCCGCCGCCACCCTATACAACTTCGCTCTTGCAGCAAGATGCTTTCAATAAACTTCATTTTTCTTCTCAACGAACGATGCTCCTTGCGCAAAAGCTCTATGAAGGCACGGAAGTCAAGGGTGCCATGGTCGGTCTTATTACCTACATGCGTACGGATTCTTTTAACATAAGCGCTAAAGCCAAACATGAAGCAAAGGAATTCATACACACCGCTTTCGGTAAAGAATATCTTCCCGAACGGGAATACCGCCACAAGGAAAAGAAAGGCGCTCAACTGGCTCATGAAGCAATACGACCCACAAGCATCTTAAGGAGCCCGGAAGAAGTAAGGAATTTCGTATCTCCCGAGGAAGCCATGCTTTATGAACTTATATGGCGCAGGTTCACCGCTTCTTCCATGAAAGAGGCTCTGTTCGAAAATACCAAGATCATATTCGAATCACCCAATACGCAGTTTTCCGCTGTCGGGATGCGTACTATTTTTGACGGATTTTTAAAAGTTTGGGGG
Organism: Candidatus Omnitrophota bacterium; assembly: GCA_028717025.1. GTDB lineage: Bacteria > Omnitrophota > Gorgyraeia > Duberdicusellales > 4484-171 > JAQTOI01. The sequence goes on from JAQUOR010000033.1 coordinate 3,009, forward strand.
AAAGAAGAAAATGAAACCGCGCTGCCGCCGCTTAAGAATGGTCAGGGCGCCGGATTTAAAGATTTAATGACAAGCGAACATACCACAAAGCCGCCCGCGCGTTTTAATGACGCTTCGTTGGTCAAGTTGATGGAAGAAAAGGGGATAGGGCGACCCTCGACATATGCCCCCACCATCTACACCCTTATTTCACGTAACTATATCCGCCGCGAAAAGGCCGCCTTTGTCCCCACGGATCTAGGCATTCGCGTAAGCGATCTTCTCAGCAAATATTTTTCTGAAGTAATGAACGAAAATTTTACCGCCGACATGGAAGAAAAGCTCGATGAGGTAGAAGAAGGTCGTCTTGTTTGGACAAAGGTACTGGAAGACTTTTACCCCGCATTCAAGGAAAAAGTAGAAAAAGCGGGCTCAGTCATCAAAAAAGAGGTTGAAGTTTCTGATAAAAAATGTCCAAAGTGCGGAACGCAGCTGGTCTTTAAATGGTCACGTAAGGGCAGATTCCTAAGTTGCGGCGATTTTCCCAAGTGCCGTTACGCAGAAAGCATAACCACGGAAGTCGCCTGCCCCTTATGCAAAGTGGGTAAACTCCTTGAACGCAGGAATAAACGGGGACAGGTGTTTTACGGATGTACCAAATTCCCGGAATGCCGGTATACTGCGCGTACGCTACCAAGCGATACCGCGGCAACTCCGGACACGCAAAAAGAACCCGGCACATAACCCTTTCGTGCATAGATGATTTTTTCTTATTATATCGACAAATTTGCAAATTATCTCAGCATCGAGAAGAATTATTCGCCTCATACTATCCTTAATTATACGTTGGACCTGAAAGAATTTGAACGATTCTTAAATTCACAAAAAGAAAAGTCTTCTTCTTCCGTAACGCTTGACATAAAAGAGATAGACTATTTTTTCTTAAGAAAGTTCTTAAGTCACCTGACCGAGAGAAATTTAAACAAAAGAACCCTTTCGCGTAAAATCTCGACTTTAAAGAGCTTTTTTAAGTTTATGGTGCGCGAAGGAGAAATAAAAATAAACCACGCTGCGTCGCTTATCTATCCGCGCATGGATAAAAATCTGCCCAAATTTTTAACCGAGGAGCAAGCTGCGATGATCCTTGCGCTTCCTCAGGGAGACGATGTGATGGCATTGCGCGATAAAGCAATCCTTGAATTTCTATACTCAACGGGCGCCAGGGTTTCCGAACTCGTTTCCCTTAAACTCGACGATATCGACGTAATCGGAGGTATCGCAAAAGTCATGGGGAAAGGCAGAAAAGAAAGACTCTTGCCGCTGGGAGAGCCTGCGATAGTGTGCATAAAACGATATTGCGATAAACGCACGGACACAAACCCGATGTTTTTGATCAATAAGCGTTCAAAAACATTGACCGACAGGGGAGTGCGTGCCATCATCGACCGGTATCTTACGAAAGCAGCTCTTTTGCTAAAGATATCGCCGCATACGTTCCGACATTCATTTGCCACGCACCTTTTAAACAGGGGCGCGGATTTGCGAAGCGTGCAGGAATTACTGGGCCACTCCAGCATTGCCACGACCCAAGTTTATACGCATTTGACGATAGATTCTTTAAAGAAGGTTTACGAAAAAGCCCATCCCAGGGCCCACTAATAATATACCGGCAAACAGACGGTTACTAAAGACGGTTTATCGCTATGACATTTATTGCATTCTTGTTATACGATTGCATATTTTTCCTGGGGCTCCTGCTCTATCTACCGTTCTATGCCTTTCGCAGGAAGATCACCCTTTCCGCATTACAGGAAAAATTCGGACTCATACCTATTCGCAAAACAAATACCCCGTGCATCTGGATACAAGTAGTAAGCGTCGGCGAAGCCATTCTTATCGAAGCGCTCGTAAAACGTCTACGCGATACTTTCGATTACCCTATTGTCATCTCAACCACCACCTTAACCGGAAATAGAATTGCAAAGAAAAAATACGCTTCGTACGCACATGTTATTTTTTTTCCTTTTGATTTATCGCTTGTCGTCGACACGCTGATACGCAGGTTAAAACCTCACTTGTTTATCGCGGTCGAAACTGAAATTTGGCCTAATCTTTTTTATAATCTTACACAGCATAAAATCCCTATTCTCATCATAAATGGAAGAATTTCCGACAGGGCGTTCAGACGATACATGCTGGTAAGGCCTGCCGTGCAACGGGCTCTGAAATTATGCCGGCATGTCGGTGTCCAAAACGAAATGTACCGGAAACGCTTCCTGGCGCTGGGATGCGATGCTTCCAAAATCGTTATTAGCGGAAATTTAAAATTTGAAAGCATTACGGTAGACAAGGAACGCCTTGCGGCGACTAACGAGCGCTTTGCGCCCGTCTTAAAGCCCGAAAACCATCTTCTTCTTATTGCGGCGAGCACCCACCAGCCCGAGGAAGAAACCATGCTTGATATTTACCGTGATATTGCCGACTTTAATGCGAACGTTTCTTTGCTTATCGCTCCCCGGCATGTTGAACGAATCGAAGCAATCGAAGAAGCGGCACACAAACGGGGATTCCCGACTCTTAAGATGAGTCAAATACATAGGGAAACGGGGCGTTCAGGACAAAAAACGGTATATCTGCTTGATACAATCGGCGAACTTTTGTATTTTTATGCGATTGCCGATATCTGTTTTGTGGGCGGCAGCTTGGCGCGCTGCGGCGGGCACAATATTTTAGAACCGGTATATTTTTCGAAACCGACGGTATTCGGACCATATATGGATAATTTCCGCGACATCGAAGCGGCAGTTTTGGGAAAAGGCGCGGGCATTAAAGCAAAAAATGCCGGGGAACTGAAGGAAATGTTACTGCGTTTGATTTCCGATACGACGTTGCGCCACAACCTGGCAATGCGTTGCGCGCGGATCTTTAACGACGAACGACAGGGATTAGAAAAAAACATTGAGATGATCAGGCAATGCTTAACACGGGAGGCTGCTGCGCGCAATACCCCATGAAAGTTGCCATAAAACAATGGTATGTGGATTTTCTTGAAAAACGGAACAACCCGTTTGAATCGGTATTATATTTTCTATTTCTTTTACTCTCGTATGTATACGGCGCAATTGTGGAAGTACGCAATTTCTTATATAATACGGGAATATGCAGATCTTTTTCCGTCTCCCGGAAAGTAATCAGCGTGGGGAACATTTCCTGGGCCGGTTCAGGTAAAACCACTCTCGTTACCTATCTCTATCATAAGCTTTCCTCCGGCAGACGCGTTGCGATATTGCGCCGGGGGTACGGGGAAGACGAGGGCAAGCTTCTTAAAGAAAAGAACGTGCCTGCATACGCTGGGCGCGACAGAGTACGATGTGCCCGGGCACTTACGAACGACTTCGATCTTTTTATTCTTGATGACGGCTTCCAATATCGCGCATTGAAGCGGGATCTCGATTGTGTGGTGATGGCAGCCAGAGAATGGCGGGCAAGCCAACATCTGATTCCCGCGTCCTTCTTCAGGGAACCATTGCATTCACTTGCGCGGGCAGATATACTTCTTTTGAATTACAAAGAAGAGATCCCCGACGCCCAGGGATTACGGGAACGTATCCGGAAAAAATTTCCGCATCTTAAAATTTTCTTTTCCCGCTATCGTATAGCGCGAATATGCGATCTGGATAATGCCGCCGTTTCCCTTGATACCTTGAAAAGCAAAAAATGCGCGGCATTTACCGCGATCGGATATCCAAAAGGTTTTTTGAATAAACTTAAGGAAACCGGCGTAGAGATATCGCGGGCGTTCGTATTTCCCGATCACCACGAATTGACTAAAGACGAGTTTATACGTCTGCAGGATACCCTCGTTAAAGAGGGGATTACCGAACTCATTGTCACGCATAAGGATAAATTTCATCTCCCTGCTTTTGAGAAAAAAATCCGCGTAGTGATCTTCGAGATCGAAATGGAAATTGAAAATGAAACGGAATTCTTGGATACGATACACAAAAAAATATCGATGGAGCGCTAAAATCAATGTATAAAATAGCAAAAATATTACGGCGCGTGTTGCTGAAATTACCATTGCCTTTTCTGCTGGGATTCGGCTGGCTCACAGGGATCGTTCTTTATTGTAATGCAAAGAAACGCGCAACTGCCTTTCGAAACATAAAGCTCGCCTTTCCTTCGCTGCCGGACCATCGCTTGCGCCGGATAGCACGAAAAAGCTTTATCCATTTCGGCATAAGTATCGTCGAAAGTTTTATTGCTTCACGGATTTATACGCGCGTAACTCTGGTGATGCCGCGCACACCGCTCTCGCCTGACGGAGGAATATTAGTAGGAATTCATGAAGGCAGCTGGGAACTGTACAACTGGCTGCTTGCACGTCATTTTAATTATGCCATTTTCGCGCGGCAGCAAACCAACAAAGGTTTAGACGCATTTTTAAATGAAGTGCGCAGCCAGGAGGGGTTAAAGGTATGTTTCTCCTTAAAAGAGCTGGTTAAATGCCTGCGTAACGGGTATATGGCGGGTTTGGGCGTTGACCACGGCGCCGAAGACAATGCGCTTATGATAGAATTCTTTTCTCATCTGGTCCCCACACCCCGGGGTGCGGTCTATTTGGCAAAAAGACTGAACAAAAAGATATATCCCGGCTTTGGGTATCGCGCGAAAGGTTTTACGCACGTTTTAAAGATCGGCGAACCGATCGAGACGGCTGATAAAAGCGAAGAGGAACTTTTACGCCTGCTTAATATGACGTACGAACAGCATTTGCGTGAGCACCCCCACGAGTATCTTTGGTACTATAAACGTTTTAAACGCAAGGGAAATCTGGACATCGTGCTGCTTGATGACGGTAAAACAGGGCATTTTAAACAATCGCGGGCGCTGGAGGCATTGATCGAAGAAGAAAAGTATATCGTACGCAGCAAAATCATTACCATACGTTATCGCAATAAAATTTTTAGGATCCTGGCGGAGATATGTGCTTTTTTTTCAACCCGGCAATGTTTTGCCTGCGGAAAGTGCCTTAAATATCTCATTGACAGAAACTCATATACCCAGCTTATGACAAGCCGTGCAGACATTGTCATCAGTACCGGTAGTTACGCTGCTGCCGCGAATAGGATTTTTTCTTCGTATATAGGAGCAAAATCGATTGCGATATTGCGCCCCAATATTCCCTTAAGCAGGTTCGACTTAACGATACTGCCCCGGCACGACAGGATACAGTCCGGCAATACTGCGGTAATAAAAGGAGCGTTGTTCCATGCCCCCGAGGTAGATGAAAAAATAACCTTATGCAAAGATTTTTTTAACCTTACCCCGGAGGCAAAAATATCTGTTTTTTTCGGTGGACCGTTATATGATACTCAAAAATTTATCGAGAATTCGAAACTCTTTATCGCAGAGCTTAAGAAATACGCGCTGGCGCAGAACTATCGACTTCTCGTCAGCACTTCGCGCCGCACGCCGGAAGTCATCGACCAGTATCTTGCCCGGGAGCTTGAAGGATTTGAGAAGACCGAGACAATCGTATACGCGCGCAAAGCTAATTACGATTTTGTGTTTGAAGGATTTGTTTCTCTCTCAAGCATGGCATTTGTCAGCTGCGAAAGCATTTCTATGATTTCCGAAATCCTTCAGCTTAAGAAGCCCTGCGTATGCCTTCTTTTGGAACGCGCCGATGCAAAACATAAAGTTTTTTTGGAATCGGTAAGAAACGAAGTCACCTTTCTCGATGTTCCCTACGAGATGCGAGACATGAAGTTAAAAATTTCCTCTCTTTTTGACGAGAACCGCAGAGTAATAAAAGAAGCTTTGAAAAAAGTACTATGAAAATAGCGCAGATTTTACCTCAAATGAATTTTGGCGGAGTTGAACGGGGGGTTTCTGATTTGGTACGCTATTTTAAAGGTACAAAGATAGAGAACATCATCATAAGCGGCGGAGGAGGGCTGGCGGAAGAACTTAAAAAAGAGGGAATCACGCATTATCAACTGCCGGTATATAAAAAATCGCTTACTTCAGCATTGCTTATCCCGCGCTTGCGTAAAATCTTAAAAAAAGAACACGTTGATATCGTCCATGCGCGCAGTCGCGTCCCGGCGTGGATAAGTTTTTTTGCTTCGCGCAGTTCTTCAATGCATTTTGTCACCACCTGTCATGGTATGTACCGAAACGGTTTTTTCAGCGAAGTGATGGGATGGGGGAAAATGGTGATCTGTCCTTCGAAAGCAGTCGCACGCCATATGCATGAAAAATTCGGCGTCCCGGAAGAAAAAATAGTCATTGTCGACCGCTGGGTCGATTTAAACAAATTCAAATTCACCGATTACCAATTCAGAAAAAACAGCAACAATATCGTCGCCATCGGAAGGATTTCTTCCTCAAAAGGGTATGAATATCTCATTGAAGCCTTTAGAAAAGTGGTACGTGCAAATCCGTATCTTAAGTTAAAGATTGTAGGCGCCCCGGATAAATTCAAAATGGATTATTTTAATCACCTTAAGACCCTGGTAACGCGTTTTGCGCTGCAATATAATGTACAATTTATCGGTTACCGCAGCGATATCGAAAATGTCCTGCGTGATGCCCGTCTTCTCATTGCGCCCTCGGTAATTGAGGAGTCGTTTGGCAGGGTGATCATAGAAGCATTTGCCTGCGGCGCCCCGGTCGTCGCAACCAAAGTCGGAGGTTTTAAAGAAATCATCGACGACGGCAATGACGGTATCCTGGTAGAGCCAAAAGACCCCCAGCAAATTACCGATGCGATTTTAAAAATACTCAATGATCCTGTTCTTGCGCAGACTCTTTCCGTCAATGCCCGAAAAAAGGTAGATACCTCATATACAATTGAAAAATGCCTGAAAGAAACCGCCCTGGTCTATGAAAAAACGATGGCGCTTCGCAGGATACTTGTCATAAAAATATCTTCATTGGGAGATTTGATTTTATCGATACCGACGCTAAAGCTCCTGCGTGAACGCTTCCCTGACGGCAGCATCTCGGTATTGACATTGAAAAAATATGCCCCGTTATTATACAATTGCCCATACGTCAATGACGTAATAACCGTTGATGAAAATTACAAAAAATTCGAAAATATCCTGCGTACCGGCGTGATTTTACGGCGTAAATCGTTTGATTATATACTTGATCTACAGAATAACCGCGCTTCGCATATCATGAGTTTTTTGAGTTTACCCCGGGAATCAATCGGGTTTAAATTACGTTTCGGATTTCTGCTCACTAAAAAGATACCGTACCGCCGCAATGAAGACCCGTTAACTTCGCAGGAAAGATTGCTGGAACTTTTAGGGATTAAATTTCCGCAAAAACGATTGGTTTTCTGGCCCCTGGAAGCAGGGAACAAACTCCCGTTACCGGAAGGCAATCTCATCGGAATCAATATATCTGCGTCCAGCCGCTGGGCCTCGAAAAACTGGCCCACAAACCATATTTCTACTCTTATTGAGCTGATCAATAAGAATTTTCCTTCCGTGAAAGTCATTCTTTTCGGGGACGAGACTGCGCGGGACCGTGCCGCACGGATAGAAAGCATGCTCTATCCGAAACCGCACAATCTTTGCGGCAAAATCCCCTTACAGGATTTGCCATATGCAATCGCAAAGCTGAGAGCCTTCGTTACGCCGGATACGGCTACCCTGCATTTAGCCCAAAGTCTTAATGTTCCCACAATCGCTCTTTTTGGACCAACCGATCCGCAACGTCATACTGTCGCCGGGCAGAACCTTTACGTGTTTTATAAAAATTTGCTTTGCTCTGCGTGTTACGAACCGGAATGCAAATCAAAGAACGCGAAGAACCTTTGCATGGAAAAAATAACCCCCCAGGAAGTATTTTCCAAAATAAAAGAAACAATCAAATTTTCATGAACGTCCTTATTCTTGCAACGCACCTTAATCCCGGAGGAGTTTCGCGCTACGTCATAAATCTCGCGCAAGGACTTACCCGACGGGGTAATACTGTCTGGGTTGCTTCAGGCGGGGGAACATGGGTAAGTTTACTTTCCCGTTACGGGGTACAACATAAAAATATCCCCATATTTACTAAAGCAATCGTAAGTTTTCAGGTATTTTTTTCTTTTCTTGCACTTACGTCGTTTCTAAAGAAACACAATATCCAGATTATTCACGCAAACACGAGAGTTACCCAGTGTCTTGCGTATCTGCTGTGGAAATCTTTGCATATCCCTTACGTAAGCGCGTTACACGGGTTTTATCGGCCGTCAGGCGTGCGTACGTTTGCAAAATTCGAGGGGATAGCTGCCATCGCCGTAAGCGTGGCAGTAAAAAAACATTGCATAGATGACCTAAAAATACCCCAGGAAAAAATATATGTGGTGCATAACGGCATACGTCTGGAGGATTTTTCCGTAAAGAAAAAACAAAAAAGCGATTTCGGATTCAACGAAAGCGATTATTGCCTGGGGATCCTCGGCAGAATCTCCGAAGAAAAAGGTCATTTTCTTGCGGCACAGGCTCTCGAGAAACTCATGCAAAAGAATCAGAATCTTTACCTTCTTATCGCCGGGAAAGGGAAAATGGAGGATGCGCTTAAAACGTTTGTCC
>JAQUOR010000034.1 GCA_028717025.1 Candidatus Omnitrophota bacterium
CGTTCGCTTATCTCGATAGTTTCGCAGGACATGGTGCTTTTTAATGCCACTGTCCGCGATAATATTGCTTATGGTAAAGACGGCGTATCCATGCAAGAAATAGATACAGCGGCAAAAAGAGCATTTGCCTATGATTTTATTAATAATTTTCCTCAAAAATTCGATACCGTTATCGGCGACAGGGGAATGAGGCTTTCCGGCGGAGAAAAGCAAAGGATTGCTATTGCCAGGGCGATGCTCAAAGATGCCCCTATTTTAATCCTTGATGAGGCAACCAGCCAGCTTGATTCAGCTTCAGAAGGTTTGATACAAGAGGCATTGCAGAATTTGATAGTTGGCAAAACAGTTTTTGTAATTGCGCACCGGCTTTCTACGGTTCAGAAGGCAGATATCATCCTTGTCATGGAGAAAGGAAAGATCATCGAAACAGGCTCGCATGCCCAGCTTCTTGCCAAAAATAGCGTATATAAAAAGTTGTATGACTTACAATTTAATGTATAATAAAGAACGCGCAGGCTTTGATTGCCCTCATTACGGTTAGTATATACGATAAAAGTGAATCCCTATATAACATATATAAACTACTCTTGCGCCAGAGAAGCCCTCAAGGGGCACATACGGCAGCTTCAGGGTCGATTTTTAGCATAATAATTTTTGGTTGAAAATACAAATAAATATGGTATACTTTCACATTTACACAGATTTAGAGAGATGGTTTTTAAGAGCTTCTGTCGTGTCGACGGAGGTACGGTAAGCCCAAAAAAGGGTAATTTAATCAATGAGGATACTTGAAAACAATATTTTTTTCTCACATCTGTGTTGTTAAGGAAAAGGAGGCTAACTAAATATGGCGTTACCCGAAATTATTAAAGAATTGTTGGAAAATGGCGTACACTTTGGTCACTTGAGCAAACATTGGAATCCCCGGATGAAAAAATTCATTTTTGGGAAGAAGAAAGATGTGTATATCATCGATCTTGAAAAAACCGCCCAAAAATTAGAAGAAGCAAAGGAATTTATCAAGGAGAAAGTCGCCAACGGAGAAAAAATTCTCTTTGTAGCTACCAAAAAACAGTTACGGGGTCTTATCAAGGAGCTCGCCACGAGCTGCGGTATGCCCTACATGGTAGATAAGTGGGTGGGAGGTCTTCTGACGAATTTTCCTACCGTGCGTAAACGTATCAAAAAATATGTCGATTTTCTCGATAAGCGCGATAAGGGAGAGTTTAATAAGGTCCCTCGCAAAGCAGTAGTGAGAATCAACCGCGAATTGAAAAGAATGGACAAGAATTATAGCGGTGTAAGCACCCTGGAAGACCTTCCGCAGTGTATCTACGTGATTGATCCTAAAAAAGAAACGGCATGCGTACGCGAAGCCAGAAAGCTTGAAATCCCTATTGTTGCCCTTATCGACACAGACGCTGATCCTACCGTAATAGATTACCCCATACCGGGCAATGATGATGCTATCAAATCCGTCAGGTATATTACTACTGCTATTGCGCAGGCCGTTAAGGCGGGCGCTCAAAAGGCTCAGGTTACTGCGGATAACAAAAAAGCAGCAGAGCAGGCGACAAACGTCACTGAAGCGGTAGCGTATGAAGAAATAGAAGAAACGGTTGCGGAAAAAGAAAAAGAAGAGAAAGGAACGCTGAAGAAACGTTTACGACAGAAAGAAGCATAAGAAACCTTAAAGGAATTACGCAGGAAGTATTGCAATAGAGCGAATCTTAAGACAGGTCAAGGAGGTTTCATGAGTGTATCCGATATAAAGAAATTACGAGAATTAACGCAAGTCGGCATTAACGAATGTAAAGAAGCACTTGCCCAGGCTAAGGGTGATTTCGATAGAGCGCTTAAGGTGCTTAAAGAAAAGGGTGCTCAAATAATGGAGAAAAAAAGTGCGCGGACTACCTCGCAGGGGTTAGTCGAAGCGTATGTGCATTTTGGAGGTAACCTCGGAGCATTAGTAGAGGTGGATTGCGAAACCGATTTTGTTGCGCGGACCGATGCATTCAAGAAGTTCGTTAAAGATTTAAGTATGCATGTTGCGGCGATTAATCCTCTATACTTGAAACGCGAAGACATCCCTACAGAAGTATCTTCAAAAATTGAGAATATTGATGAATATTCACGGGAACACTGCCTTTTGGAGCAGATCTATGTAAAAGATAATACCATCACCGTAGGAGAGTATCTGCGTAACGTCATTTCCCAAACCGGAGAAAATGTTGTAATAAAAAGATTCGTACGCTTTGCGTTAGGAGAATGATATGAAAGCACGATACAAAAGGATACTATTGAAATTAAGCGGTGAAGCGTTGTTGGGTAAACAACCCCACGGTATCGATACCTCGGTATGTGCGCATCTGGCGCGTCAGCTTAAAGAGGTGACCGAACTTGGGATTCAGACGGCGGTGGTCGTGGGCGGCGGCAATATTTTTCGCGGAGCGCCGCGCTCAAAAGATTTCGAAATGGAACGTTCGGTCGCGGATTATATGGGAATGCTCGCGACGGTCTTAAACGGTCTCGCATTGCAGAATGCGCTTGAAAATCAAGGTGTTCCTACACGAGTGATGACGGCGATCGAAATGCATCAAGTTGCCGAGCCTTACATCAGACGCCGGGCGATGAGGCATCTTGAAAAGAAGCGGGTCGTTATATTTGTCGCGGGGACGGGAAACCCGTACTTTACTACCGATACTGCGGCAGCCTTGCGCAGCGTTGAAATCAATGTGGATGTATTGCTCAAAGGGACGAAAGTAAACGGTGTTTACTCTTCCGACCCCATGAAAGATAAAAGCGCCGAATTTTTTCAAAAACTTACCTACATGGATGTTTTAAGCAAAGATTTAAAGATTATGGATTCTACGGCAGTGACGCTGTGCAGGGAAAATAAACTGCCGATTCTTGTATTTAATTTTATGAGAGAAGGGAATTTAAAGAAAATAGTATTAGGAGAGAAAATCGGTACCTTGATTAATTAGATACCTTGCGTTTAAACACCCCGCACTTAAAGGAATCGTGCGGGCATTGTTCCTCCGAACAAGGTATGGCGCGAGTATTACCCCTTCCGGGTAAGGAGAAAGCTATGATCCATAAACAGACGCTAAAAGAAGTAGAAGATGAGATGAAGAAGGCCATAGAGGCAACAAAGAGGGAATTCTCCGAGTTGCGTTCCGGCCGCGCTAATCCGAAAATGGTAGAGGGGGTACGGGTGAACTATTACGGGACACCCACGTTGTTGCGCGAAATAGCCACTATCAGCGTCCCGGAAGCGCGTATGCTGGTGATAAGTCCCTGGGATCCGACGTCAGTAAAAGAAATAGAGCGCGCGATCCTGCAGTCAGAGTTAGGAATTACCCCCGTTAATGACGGCAAAGTGATACGGCTTATCGTGCCGCCTTTATCCGAAGAGAGAAGAGAGGATCTAGCTAAAATAGTAAAAAAAGTTTCGGAAGAAGGAAAAGTTTCAGTGCGTACCATACGGCAAAACGGCAAGGATAAGATAAAGACGCTTGAAAAAGAAAAGAAGATTTCTGAGGATGACCGCTTTGCCTCTGAGGCGGACCTGCAGAAGCTAACCGATAAGTATATTGCCGATATAGATAAACTTCTCGCAGACAAAGAAAAAGAACTTAGAGAATTTTAACAACGCTAATCTACGCTAATAGAACGCGAATGGTCGCGAATAAGATTTATTCGCGTAAATCGGCGTTTATACCATACTAAACTATTAAGGTTCTACGTTAGCGATAATTCGCGTTTCTCTGGGCCGCTAGCTCAGCTGGTAGAGCACCGCCCTTTTAAGGCGGGTGTCCCGAGTTCGATCCTCGGGCGGCTCATGTAAATACATAGAAGCGGAACCCCGCGGATTAAAACGCGGAACAACGCGGATTATATTTTTAGCAGACGTGCCAGAATTGGCAGACCTGCCTGCCGAGATGGCGAAACTGGCAGACGCGCTGGGCTTAGGACCCAGTACCTGTAACAGGGTTTGGGAGTTCAAATCTCCCTCTCGGCATAAGAAGCACGCTGCGCTTTGTCCTGAGAGTTTCCGCCGAAGGCGGATCCGCCTAATAGAAATATTTAAGGTGGCGGACAACTCTTCCCCGCGGCATGATAAGCTGATGCGAAGTGAGTTGTAAAGCTGTTCTTTGTTTTTTGCTTTTTTAGTTTCTCTTCGGGGTGACAATAAGTCGAGCTTAGCTTCTGTGAAATTCTTCGAGACTTACGTCATAAGAGGCTTAGGTTCCACTTGAGCCTCCCTGCCGGTAGGCAGGGAGAAATGAAGCGAGTAATCGAGCGGAATGACGACGCGGGTGTAGCTCAACCGGCTAGAGCGTCACGTTGCCAACGTGAAGGTTGTGGGTTCAATTCCCATCGCCCGCTTGTTATCTGATTGATAGCCTGAACAAGTTTTAACGTGTCTCAGAGGTTATTGGTAACCTGTAGACATTTGGGGAACAACGATTTAAGAATGTCGTCTACGACGACCGTTGTTACCCATCGCCCGCTTGTTATCTGATTGATAGCACAAAGAGGCTTCGGCACGTCTTAGAGGCTATTGGAATATGCATACCAGATGAGCTTTTAAGGCGCAATAAGACGTTATTAAGCCTTAAGAAAACTCACGCTGACAGGGGAATGTGAACGCTATGAATAAAAATATGTTTGATTATCTGGACAAGGATTGCATTCTTTTAGGGTTGAAGCAAAAAAGTAAAAAAAATATTCTTTCTGTCATTTTGGATCATCTTATTCAGAAAAAGAAACTAAGTAAAACCGACAAAAACCACATCTTGAAAGTCCTCTTACAGCGTGAAGAGATGGGTTCAACTGCTATTGGCGGCTACATCGCGCTTCCCCACGCCCGGATTGACTGCATAAAAGATGTTTTGATTTGTTTCGCTGTTTCTAGTGAAGGGGTTAATTTTGAATCGCTGGATCAGGAACCTGTCAATATCATTGCACTTCTTTTATCCAATCAGAAAGAAGCGGGTCTGCACTTAAAAACGCTTGCATTTTTGGCACGAATGCTGCGCGATAAGTATTTTGTGCAGCAGCTTAAAAATGCTAAAACTGAAGAAGAAGTTTTGGCCTTATTGGATAAACAGCAGCAGATTGCACGATGAAAAATTTCTTTAAGATTATACGCTGGCTTTATCCAGGTTTAAGGATAAAGCGATGGATCGGCCTTCTCTCAATAGGTTTGATCCTGATTTTAATAGCTTCACCGCACCTTGCAGAAACGCGTTTCTTGATGCGCATAGCGTATGCGGTGTTGTTTGCGGTAGGTATTGTTACACTCATCTCCGGAACCCTGTATCTTATCAAAAGTTTCTTCGACGCTATTTATCCTCACGAAGAAAAAGATTTAATCGATATTATTTATGAAAAACGGCTTCTGGCGCGAGGGCCTAAGATTGTCGCTATTGGCGGCGGAACGGGGCTTTCTGCCATCTTGGAAGGATTAAAAGAATACACTTCGAATATTTCCGCTATCGTTGCCGTTGCCGATGAAGGAGGCTCTTCAGGGCGATTGCGCGAAGAATTTGGAATTCTGCCACCCGGGGATATACGTAACTGTCTTGTCTCTTTGGCAGAAGCGCATCAGCTGATGAGAGACTTATTCCAGTACCGCTTTACCGAGGGGCAGGGTATTAAGGGGCACAGTTTTGGCAATCTTTTTATTACTGCCATGACCCAGGTTACGGGTAGCTTTAAGGATGCGGTGGAGGAATCAAGCAAAGTCCTGGCGATTAGAGGAAAAGTAATTCCTTCAAGTCTTGATTGGATACGTCTTAAAGCTGAATACAGTGATGGCACAACGCAGGAAGGAGAAGATAAAATTTCCGATGAAGTCAAACCGATACGTCGGGTTACGCTTATGCCTTCGGATGTGCACCCTAATCCGGAAGCGATAGAGGCAATCAGGGAAGCCGACGTCATTATGCTTGGGCCGGGCAGCCTTTTTACCAGTATTATCCCCAATCTTTTAATAAAGCAGATAAGTGATGAGATAGCTAAAAGAGAGGTAATGAAGTTGTATATATGTAACGTCATGACGCAACGCGGTGAAACGGATGGTTTTACTGCGGCAGATCATTTGGAAATACTCATTAATCATAGCAGGGACAATATTGCGAATTGCTGTTTGGTGAATTCCGGTCGCCTGGAATATAGATTGTTACGTAAGTATGCGCAGGATAAATCTTTTTCCGTCATTTTTGATAGAGAACGTCTGCAGAACATGAGAGTACGCGTTTTTGAGGCCGACGTGGTGAGTAAGGAAAATTATTTGCATCACGATTCAGCAAAGACAGCCAAAGAAGTGATGAACATTTATAATAATTACTTCAAAAACAAATGAATAAAATCGAAGAAGAGATCATTATTGCAAATAATCACGGGTTACACGCGCGCCCGGCAGCAATGTTTGTGCAAATTGCCAATAAATTTGATTCCCGGGTGGTGATTGAAAAAGATGCGGAGATCGTTGACGGAAAGTCCATCATTGCGATTTTAAGTTTAGGCGTAAATACAGGAATGAAAATAAAGTTGGTTATCGAAGGCTCTGATGCGAGTGAAGCATTCAACGAGCTTAAAACTTTTTTAGAAAATAACAATGATTAAATTAAAAGGTATTGCCGCTTCAGGAGGTGTTGCAATAGGGAAAGCCTATTGCATTGGTAGAGAAGAATTTTCCATCATCAAACGAAAAATCTCGCATGAGGAAATTTCCACGGAGATTTACCGTCTTGAAGAAGCGCTGATCGAAACGCGTCGGGAACTTACCAATTTACAAAAAAGAATTTCTGAAGAACTTGGTTTTGCGCATGGAAAGATTTTTGAAGCACATCTCCTGGTCCTCGAAGACAGGGTGCTTATAGAAGATATCATCCAGCAGATCAAAAATAAAAAAATAAATGTCGAGTATGCGTTTTCACAGAGTATAAAAAAATACACCGACACGCTTCTTAGGCTGGACGATGAATACCTCCGGGAGCGGGTGGTAGATATCGAAGATATTTCTCGCAGGGTCTTACGAAAGCTTTTTAAGCAGGAAGCGATAAGCCTGCAGGATTTAAAGGAGAAAGTAATTATTGTCGCTCACGATCTTTCTCCCTCGCAGACGGCGAGTTTACCTAAAGATAAAGTTCTAGGAATTGTGACCGATGTCGGAGGGAGAACCTCACATACCGCAATTATTGCCCGGAGCTTAGGCATCCCGGCAATCGTTGGTCTTGAGGTAGCGACTAAGCATATAAAGTCGCAGGATAAAATCATTGTTGATGGTTCAGAAGGTGTGGTATTGCTTGGGCACATAGATAAGGTGCTTAAAGAATATCAGGGCAAACTGAGCCGTTATACCAAGGAAGCAAAGATAATCCATGTTCCCAAGATATTAAAGACAGCTACGCTCGATAACAAAGAGGTGACGATATCGGCTAACATCGAACTTCCTGAAGAACTACCTTTGGTTGCGGAATTTGGCGCCGAGGGAGTAGGTCTCTATCGTACCGAATTTATCTTTTTAGGCAGGCGTGACTTGCCTAACGAAGAAGAACAGTATAAAGCATACGTAAACGTCGCCAAGAAAATAAAGCCTTATTCGGTGATAATCAGGACCATCGATATCGGGGGAGATAAATTTCTTTCGCAGCCCCAGGTCCCTAAAGAGATGAGTCCTTTTTTGGGATGGCGCGCAATCAGATTTTGTTTAGCCAGACCAGACATTTTTAAAGTGCAGCTGCGCGCGATATTACGCGCCTCCGGCGAAGGCAACGTAAAAGTCATGTTTCCCATGATTTCCGGGATCGAGGAGTTACGCGAAGCAAAAAAGATTCTTGAGGATTGTAAAAAGGAATTAAAAAAAGAAGGCCAGGAGTTTGACGAAACGATAGCCATCGGTACTATGATTGAAGTTCCTTCCGCAGCCCTGACCGCTGATGTACTGGCGCAGGAGAGTGATTTCTTTAGCATCGGGACCAATGATTTGATTCAATATTCTCTCGCGGTCGACAGGGCGAATGAAAAAGTCGCATATCTTTATGAACCGGCACATCCGGCGGTCTTACGGCTGGTTAAGAGCGTTATCGAAGACGCGCATCAGCATCATATCTGGGTGGGTATGTGCGGCGAGATGTGCGGCGAAGCCCTTTTTGCTTCGTTATTGCTGGGGTTCGGGCTCGATGAATTCAGCATGCCTCCCCCTCGGGTTTCTAAGATACGCGAGCTGATAAAAAGCCTTAAATTCGAAGAAGTAAAAGCAATCGCGGAGGCTGCGATAAAATTTTCTACCTCCAAAGAAGTAGAAAAATATCTGCAGGAAGAATTACGCAGAATTTTAAAAGACGATTTTGAACGTTTGGTGATGGTGTAAGGTGAATAAATGTTTAGACTGGGCAGTATTATATAGGTGTACACGGATCATTGCGCCTGCTTCGCCTGATGCGAGTCAAGGCGGGGATTCAGACGGATTAATGTATCCGTGACATTTGCAAACATCCGTTTATATCCATTAATGTAAAAATTTCTCAAACTATTAAACAAATACGAATATGAGAATATTGATACTCGCTGCAGGCTACGGTACGCGGCTTTATCCCTTAACATTAAATCTGCCCAAACCGCTTATCCCCATAAACGGAAAACCGGTGATAAATTTTCTGCTGGATAAAGTGCGTGTGTTCCCTTTTCCCGTTAAAGAGATAAAGGTTGTCTGTAATGATAAATTTTATAAAAATTTTTTACATTGGAAGAAACAATGCGATATAAAAGTAAAAATCGTCAATGATGGTTCAACTACTCCCGAAAATCGGCTGGGTGCGATTAGGGATATTAAGTTTGCTATAGGCAAAACCCTTGACGATTGGCTTGTTCTGGGGGGAGATAATCTTTTTGAGGACACACTTGTTGACTTTATGAGATTCGTCCATAAACGCAAGCCTTATCCCGTAATCGGGGTGCATACGCTTAAAGATAAAAAACTTGCTTCTCGTTTCGGCGTTGTCATTATGAATAAAAAAGGACGTATCGAGAAGTTACTGGAAAAACCGGCAGATCCGCCAACCAATATGGTTGCTTCCTGCATCTATTATTTTCCGAAAGAATCGTTAACGCTTTTGGATGCGTTTTTAAATGCTGGCCATAATACCGATGCTTCGGGAAAATATATCGCCTGGCTTGCGCAGCAGGAAGATGTTTTTGGTTATATATTAAAGGGCGATTGGTTGGATGTGGGCCACTACGATGCGTTGCGCCTGGCAGAGAAGAGGTTCAAATGAGGCAGCGATTTTCAAGCGCAAGAGCGTAGAAAATTGCGTAGCCGAATTTGACCCCCCACCACTTTCTGCATCTGGTGAGGGTATATGACGAACGCAGGCATAATAGAGAATATACGTTTTAAAGGTATATAAAGTTTATTTTCAGAAAGTGGTGGAGGGGTTTAATCCGCAGACGGCCTTACGGCCTACAATTTACGTTTACTTCTCGTTTCGTAAACTGTCTGCTCATTAAAGGAGACCTATGGCATTAGAAAAAGTGAGAAAAAATATTGATATCATTGATGCAAAGATAGTCGAGCTTCTTAATAAACGCGCGCAGGAAGTTTTAAAAGTCAATCTACTTAAAGAAAAGAACCAACTGGCAATTTATGCGCCCCAGCGGGAAGTCGAGATCCTAAGCCGCCTCAAGAAACTTCGAAAAGCACCGCTTTCTCCGGAAGACGTGGAAATCATTTTCCGGGAGATACTTTCTGTGTGCCGGTCGCTACGCACTGTTTTACGGATCGCTTACTTAGGCCCGGAGGGTACCTTTACTCAGATAGCAGCGATAAAACAATTTGGTAAAAAAGCAGAGTATATCCCCGTAGAGAGTATCAGCGATGTGTTTGAAGAGATAGAAAGAGGAAGGGCTGAGTATGGTGTTGTGCCTATAGAAAATTCCATTGAAGGAGTGATAAACTATACGCTGGATATGTTTTTCGCTTCAAATTTAAAAATCTGCGCAGAAGTAACCCTTAATGTCTCGCATGTGCTTCTTGCGCGCTCACGCAGTCCGATAAAAAGAATATATTCTAAAGCCGAGGTGTTTCCTCAATGCAGGAAGTGGCTTTCAGCGAACTACCCGCAGGCAGAACTTATTTCTGTATCCTCGACAGCCAGAGCGGCGATGGAGGCTACAAAAGATCCCCATGGCGCCTGCATCGGTAATCAGATCCTTGCAGCGTTGTATAATCTTAACGTGAAAGCATCTTTCATCGAAGATTCATCGCAAAACTGTACCAGGTTCTTGGTCATTGCAAAGAATGACAGTTTACCGTCAGGCAAAGATAAAACCTCGGTGTTGTTTTCCGTTAAAGATAAAGTGGGGGTTTTACACGACGTGCTTGCGTCGTTTAAGAAATATAAAATAAACTTAACAAAGATAGAATCGCGGCCCTCCAAGAAAAAACTATGGGAATATTATTTCTTTGTAGATTTTATGGGTCACCGTCAATCGTTACCGATAAAGAAAGCTCTCGCGGAACTCGAAAAAAACTGCGTTTTCATGAAAATCCTTGGTTCGTATCCGAAAGAGAACTAATGCATAGTAAGGAAAAAAGAACATGAGTGTACAACTAAAAATAAGAAAAGAATTGGCAAAAATTAATCCGTATACGCCGGGTAAGCCCATCGAAGAAGTAAAGCGGTTACTGGGTCTGGAAGAAGTATATAAGCTTGCTTCCAATGAGATCCCTTTCCCTCCGTTGTATATTAAAAAGAGCATCATGGAAGAATTGTATAATATTAACCGGTACCCGGAAGCAAGCTGTTTTTATCTTCGTCGCGAAATTGCCAAGCGTAACGATATTGATCAGGAACAGGTTGTTTTTGGCAATGGCTCTGATGAAATAATTACACTTACTTTGCGTGCGTTTATTGACGCGGGAGACGAAGTAGTTATTGCCTACCCTACGTTTTTAATGTACGAGATCCAGGCGATAGCGTGCGGCGCGCAGGTAGTAAAAGTTCCTTTAAAAAATTATCGATATTCTCTTGTCGATGTTGCGGCCAGCATAACGGAAAAAACAAAAGTCATTTTCATTGCAAACCCGGATAACCCTACCGGCACCTACGTAACGCATGTACAACTTGAAGAATTCCTTTCCAAAATATCCCGGGATATAGTGGTATATCTGGATGAGGCGTATTTTGAATTTGCGCCTGGAGATTTTCCCCGGTCCTTGGAATTTCTTAAAAAAAGAGGCAACATTATTGTTGCGCGGACATTCTCAAAAGTATACGGCCTGGCGGGATTGCGTGTGGGATATTGTATGACCACTAAAGAAATTGCCGTAGCGTTTAACACTATCAGAGATCCTTTTAATATCAACCGCTTTGCGCAGGTTGCAGCGCTCGCTGGCTTAAAAAATAAAGCATTTTTAAAAAAAGTCACTTCTCTGGTTGCAAAAGAAAAAAAATATCTTTACACTGAATTCACAAAATTAGGCATTACGTTCGTAGAGAGCGCAACTAATTTTATACTCGTCAATTTTAAAGCTGACGCTAGAGCGCTTTGTGAGTATCTT
>JAQUOR010000035.1 GCA_028717025.1 Candidatus Omnitrophota bacterium
AAATGACTTCAAACATATACGGGATTTTAAACTCTTTTAAGAGTTCAAATCCCATCTTTAATTCTTCATGGTCGCTTTTACTGCCTAGTATAATGGCGATTTTCTCTTTCATTTTTGTCTCCTTATCTCAAAGATTACTGCGATTAGATGGCCTATCGGCAGTGCAACAGCACGTCCTGGTGGACAGCCAGGATTACAGAGATCCCCGCCACCTTAATATTTTATTCCGGCGGGTCCGCCTTCGGCGGAAAAGAAAAAATACGGAGATTTCGGATATTTTCAATCACTGCAATCTGCTTTTAATCACCGGAATCATGTATTTTATCATTCTACTATTTACTTTAAAATCTGCAATGCTTTCTTACCGATATCGGTGCGATAATGCATTCCGTCGAATTTGATTTTTGCGACGGCCCGATAGGTTGTATCTATAGCCTTGGCTATGGATACGCCCAGCCCCGTTACCCCCAGCACTCGTCCTCCGCAGGTTAAATGTTTTTCACCTTCTTTCTTCGTGCCGGCATGGAATACGACCACATCTTTCATCTTTACGCAGTCTTTTAAACCGGAGATCTCTTTTCCTTTTTCATAATTTCCCGGATAGCCCTTGGAGGTGCATACCACACACACACAGGCCCGGGTCTCCCAGGAAAGCCCGGTTTTTAAAAAATTTTTAAGATTATCGTTGCTGGCGGCATACAACACCTCCAGTAGATCGGACTTGAGCCTCGGCAATATTGCCTGCGTTTCAGGATCGCCGAATCTTACGTTATACTCTAATACTTTCGGCCCCTCACTCGTTATCATGATGCCCGCATAGAGCGCTCCCCTGTATGTTATTCCTTCTTCCCGTAAACCTTTAACCGTGGGTTCAATGATGGTAGAACGTATTTGCGCAAATAGCTTTTCATCTACCAGAGGAGCCGGAGAATATGCTCCCATACCTCCGGTGTTGGGGCCACGGTCTTCATCAAATACTCTTTTATGATCCTGACTCGATGCTAACGGTATTATGGTATTTGCATCAACCAGCACGATAATCGAAGCCTCTTCCCCTTTCAAACATTCCTCAATGATGATTCTCTCTCCCGCGGCACCAAAGACTTTACCTTCCATCATCTGCGCTACAGCCTCAAGAGCTTGGTCCCGGGACTGCGCGATGACTACGCCCTTACCTGCTGCAAGGCCATCTGCCTTAATTACGCAGGGCATGGTAATTGTCTCGATGTATTGTCGTGCGTTAGTGGCGTTGTTAAATACCCGAAAACGCGCGGTAGGGATATTGTGGCGAGCCATTAATTCTTTTGCAAATACCTTGCTGGCCTCTAACTGCGCTGCTCGCTGTGAAGGCCCGAATATCGCAAGGCCTGCCTTGGTGAACTCATCAACGATACCGGCAGCAAGCGGCGCCTCGGGGCCTATGATAGTTAAATCTATTTTTTCTTTTTTTGCGAACGTAAGCAGCCCAGCGGTGTCTTCTGCACGTAAACTTACACATGTTGCAACTTGCGCAATGCCGCCGTTACCCGGCGCACAAAAACAAGTATCAGCAAGTTTCGACTGTACAATTTTCCAGACCAATGCGTGCTCTCTGCCGCCGGAGCCAACAACCAGTACTTTCATAAATATATGCGTTATGGTTTCTTTACCAGGTTAAGAATCAATTGATACACAACGTTGTACGTACTTAAGAGAGCATAGCATGCTGCCATAATCATGCTCAGCCAGCATAGGAAACGAAACAACCAAAGCACTATTACGTTGAGGTTTTTACGATGCCCCTCAAGAAAGGCTATCGCGACAATCGCGATCAACATCACCAGTATCGTCGTCATAAAAGAAATGACGCCGATATAGGCACCTAAAAAGCCAAGCGCTGAATATTCCATCATCCACCCCTTTTTTTAAGAATACCGACCGCTCTGTTAATCGTTACGTATTTTTATCCGCACCTTTGGGATTACTCTTAAGCGGAAAAACGCCTGCCATTTCTCCTATGACGTTTACCAGGTCTGCATTAGCAGGGACTACGATCTTTGCGTTATTCTGCAAAGCCTTTTCTACCATCTCAAGCCTGCGCAAAACCTGCGCATTGCCGATAAAGTACCTTTCCGCGGCTTCGTTGACCATGCGTATTGCCTCGGCGTCGCCTTCGGCAGCTAAGATCCTTGCTTGTTTTATGCCCTCTGCCTTCTTAATTTCGGCGCGCTTCTGTCCGTCAGCTGCAGTTTCTGTAGCGGTAGCAAAATCAACGGCAGCAATTTTTTCGTTTTCCGCCTTAACGACCTTATTCATCGTCTCCTGTACGTCTTTAGGCGGGTCTATTTCTTTCAGTTCCGTCCTGACAATCTCCAACCCCCAACTTATTGTTTCATCGCAAAGCGTCTTGTGTAATTCCGCATTGATCTTTCCTCTTTCGCTGTTCGCAGATTTTAAGGTAAGCGTTCCGATAATGTTGCGCAGTGTGGTACGCGCTAAATTCACTATCTGCCACTGGTAGTTATTTACGCTATATTGCGAGTTTTTTACGCTCTCTTCATCTGCTTTGACTTTAAAATAAACCTGCGCATCGACGCGTGCGTTTAAATTATCATTGGTAATGATTTCCTGAGGCTCTGCGTCAACCATCTGTTCGGTAACATTGACCTGGTAGAGATGCTCGATGATAGGCACTATCCATTGGAAGCCCGGGTTGCCGAATCGATTGTATTTACCTAAACGTTCGATGAGCGCCCGGTGCGTAGGCCGTACGATCCTGATACCGGCAAAAAAAATAAAGATGATCCCAAAACCCGCTAAGTACATCCAATTCATATCACCCTCCTTGTTTTATTTCACTGTAAAATACGCGATTCGAATTCCGAAACAAATCAGAATTTCAAAAATTGATTTATCGTTTTGTCATTTGAATTTAAAACATCTAGATATTATTTCGTATTTCGGATTTCGTGCTTCGGATTTAATCATAGATGCTACTCTATCTTCATCCTGGTATTACTTTTGACGATTTCACCGATTACCCAGGCTTTACATTTTGCCTGCGCTAATTTTTCAATTACCATTTTTATGCTACGCGAATCAACTACCAGCATCATGCCTAACCCCATGTTGAATACCGAATACATTTCTTTTTCTTCGATATCCCCGCGTTGGGCAATAATCTTAAAAATATCAGGCACTGGCCAGCTTTTCTTTTTAACAACCATGCCATAACCGGAGGGTAAAATCTTCGTCGCTTTGTTATAGAAAGCGCCGCCGGTAATATGTGCGATACCCTTGATAGCTTTTAAACTCATAAGCTTGCGCGCTAACAGCAAATTTGATATAGGTTTAACATAGATACGGGTCGGCTTAAGCAGCTCTTTTGAATACTCCCGTATTCCCTTATCGCCCAAGGCGCGACGTGCGAGCGAAAAACCGTTTGAGTGCAAACCGTTCGATTCTAACCCGATAATGCTATCGCCGGCGGCAATATGACGGCCGGTAATCATTTTATTTTTATCCACAATGCCTACGCAAAAACCGGCCAAGTCGTATTCATCCTGGGCATACATCCCGGGCATCTCCGCGGTCTCTCCCCCGATAAGGGCACAGTTTGATTGCTGCAAGCCTGCGTGAATTCCCTGGACCACTTCTTTTAAGACTTCCGGCTTCACCTTGCCGCAGGCAACATAATCAAGAAAAAAGAGAGGCTGCGCGCCCAGACAAATCACGTCATTGACATTCATGCCTACCAAATCTATACCGACATTATGATGCGAGCCTGCTGCTTGCGCAATTTTTAATTTTGTTCCTACCCCGTCGGTTGAAGAAACAAGAACGGGGTTTTTATATTTCTTTGCAAAAGACGTTAAATCAAACGGGCAGCCAAAAGCAGCAACTTTACTTAAAGCGTCTGCGGCCACAAGACCTTTGATGCTTTTTACAAACACATCGGCTTTACCGATATCAACCCCGGAATCTTTATAGGTTAGTTTTGCCATTATTTTTTACCCTTTTCAAACGCGTACTTATCCGCGCTTGAGATTTTTATAGGATACGCCCCTGACCAGCATGCAGCACAATAATGCGACGGTGGTTTTTTAAAACATTTCAGCATCCCTTCTAAACTTAAATATCCTAGGCTGTCTACGCCCAGATACGCCCTTATTTCTTCTATTGTTTTTTCATTGGCGATTAATTTCTTAGGATCCGGAAAATCAATGCCATAAAAACAGCCGAATCTATGCGCCGGACAGGAGATGCGCAGATGCACTTCCCGCGCGCCCATCTCGCGGAAACTTTTTACCCTTATGCGCGACGTCGTACCGCGTACGATAGAATCATCAACGATGATAATACGCTTACCTTTGACCACCTCGCGTAGAATATTGAATTTCAGTTTCACTCCAAAGTCGCGTTTTTCCTGCTGCGGCTGGATAAATGTTCTGCCGATATAATGATTACGTATAATACCCACCTCAAAAGGAATTCCTGATTCCTTCGAATATCCTAAAGCCGCCGACGTTCCCGAATCAGGGACTCCTATGACTGCGTCTGCTTTGACGGGCTGTTCTTTCGCAAGCTGTGCTCCCAGTTTTTCTCTAACCAGATGTACTGTTTCGCCAAAAAGAATGGAGTCGGGCCGCGAGAAGTATACGTGTTCGAACGCGCAAAACGCGAAATTCTTATGCGGCGGGCTGAAACGTATGGAACGAATCCCTTTTTTATCGATAACCACGATTTCTCCTGGTTCAATTTCCCGCTCTAATTTTGCTCCTACCAAATCCAACGCGCAGCTTTCGGAGGCGATGAACACCGAGTCATCTTTCCTGCCAAGGCATAAAGGCCGAAAGCCGAAAGGATCCCTGATCCCGATAACGGCATCTTTTGTCATTAAGACCAGTGAATACGCTCCTTTGATTTTACTTAATGCATCAATGAGCTTATCTTCCAGACGCACCTTCCTTGAGCGCATCAGAAGATGCAGGATCAATTCTGAATCAGAAGTAGTTTGAAAGATGGCACCCTTGGACTCAAGACTTTCCCGCAATACGGCGGAATTAACTAAATTACCATTATGCGCGAGTGCCACAGGAAGCTTATTGGAATCAACGAAAAGAGGTTGGGCATTACGGATAGCGCTGGAACCGGTCGTTGAATAACGAACATGCCCTATCGCCTGGAACCCTTTTAACTTCGCAATTTCTCCTGCGTTAAATATGTCGCTGACCAAACCCATGCCTAAGCGCGCGTTAAAAGTTGTACCATCAAATGAGATGATACCGCACGATTCTTCTCCGCGATGCTGCAGGGAATAGAGGCCTAAAAAAGTCAAAAGACTCGCATCGTAATTATTATACACACCGAACAACCCACAGAATTCTTTTAAATCCGCCATCGTATAGTTATCCTTTGTAAATATTTAGCTAAACAGCATTGTTCAGATGCATACGGATTATTACGCCTGCCTCGCCCAAGGCGAGTCAAGGCGGGGATTCAGACGGATCAATGCATCCGTAACCATCTGTTTGCATCCCTCAATATACGACTCCTCAATACTATCTTGTTAAGGCCTTATTCTTTTTTTCCCACCACTCATGCCACTTTACTTCGTCGGTACCGAATTTTTCTCCCGTGAGTGCTCCCAATGTCTGCGCCATGAGCGGCTGGGCTTCTCTATCGGCGCCGCGTAAAGCCGTAATCAGGGGCCAAATAACAGGCTCCCCTATCGTTTTAAGCGCTCCCGCTGCAGCATGACGCACATTTTCCTGCTGATCACTGAGGAGAGCAATCAAACGTTCCGTTGCGCGAACTTCCTTGATAAGCCCTAAGGTTTCTGCTGCGCCTCCCCTGATACCGGCGTCAGTATCTTCAAGCGCATTGAGCAAGTAATCGGTAGCAACTTTACCGAATTTCGCGAGCGCTTCAACAATGTTTTTATGGACGTCCATGCCGTATATCTTCTGAGCGTAAGGCTGGCTTTTATATTTTAAAGCAAGAATCAAAGGTTGTATAGCTCTGGTATCGGCAATGTTCCCCAGCGCCCACGCGGCATATCCCGCCACTTCGCTATCGCTATCGGAAAGCACCGCAATTAAAGCGTCAACAGCAAAAATTTCTTTATACCAGTTAGAAATATTAAAGAGCGCCAGGACCGCCTGTCTGCGCACCGCGACATCGCCATCGGTAAGCGCTGCAACCAGAAAGTCAACGGCGCTCTTGTCTCGTTTGTACATCGCGATGCGGCCTAAACCCACGACTGCGGCTTCACGCACGCCCGTATCCTTATCCTGCACGATACCCTGCAATGCGTCAATTGCAGGCGTGCCTATCTGGCCGATCGCTTCCGCAGCGTAGAGCCTGAATAACGTATCCTCTTCTTTAAAAATTGTAATCAACGGCTCTATCGCGCGCACATCTTTTATCTGGCCCAGCGCCAATACTGCATTAATGCGCGCGCTGCGCTCCCGCGACGTCTTAAGGACGCCGATTAAAGATTCTACGGCAGACGGGCCTATTTTTATCAATGCCTCGGAAGCTTTAGTACCGACAAATCCGTAAGGCTTTAAACGCCCCATGTCACCGAGCAAATCGCTTACGTAAGGGACCGCTTCACTTGCCTTGTTCCCCATCTCCCCGAGCCTGACAACCGCGTCCGCGCGTTCCTGCGGGTTTACGGAATATAACTTTTCGATCTGCTCCTTGATGTCCGGCGATAAAGTAAACGGTATTTTTTCTTTGGGGAGAAACGGCTGAGCGCGCAACGATAACGGTAGTACGGTAATCGCTATTAAAACCGCGTGCAGCATCGTTACCCTTTGAATTATTTTCATCTGTACAATATTTTTTTAAAATAGCGTAATCAGCATCGCACACTCTTCTATGTATACTACTTAAAATACGCAACGCTATTTTTAAAAATCTGCAATCCTGCCGGCGGAATCTCTTTCTCTCTCCAGTAAAGCCAGTGATGCCGGAAAATAAAACGTTCAGGATGAGGCATGAGCCCTAAGATCCTTCCGGTTGAATCGGTAATGCCGGCGATATCACGCAAAGAACCGTTGGGATTTAAAGGATACCCCGCAGAGTTGCCGTCTTTATCCACATAACGCAGCGCCACGTGCCCGTTTTTTTCTATCGCTTCCAGGATATCATCAGAGGCATAAAACTTTCCTTCTCCGTGTGCTACCGGTAAATTAATGATTTCCGGCAGATCCTTAAGCCAAGGACTAGTGACTTTGTGACTTTGTGACTTTGTGACTTTTAAATACGTCCATCTATCTTCGAATCTTCCCGAATCATTAAATGCAAGCGTAACTTTCTGTTTAAAATCCAAATCCGGCAATATGCCTGTCTTGACCAGCACCTGAAATCCGTTGCATATGCCTATCATCAATCCGCCTTTTTCGATAAATGCGCGCAGTGCGTCTTTGAACCTTAAAAGCAGCTCCAGGGAAAAAATCTTTCCCGCCCCCAGATCATCACCGTAGCTAAAGCCTCCGGGAATGGCGATAATTTGATACTCGCGCAAACTATCGTGTTTTGTAAGATGGTTGATATGCAAAAGACGGGTCTGTGCGCCCGCGATAGTAAAGGCAAGTTGAGTTTCCTTATCGCAATTGATGCCTGCGGTCCGTAGGATCAATACTTTTGGTTTCATATAAACGCTCATCTCCGCCGATCAAAACGCTAATGACCGCTAATCAAAGATACGCTCATCACCGCTAATCCATTCGCGGCGATTCGCATTCTCCCAGATTCGCGAGAATTCGCGTTTTTATCTGAATTCCTGAAATGGACTGAACCACGATTCACGTAACTCCTCTATCGGTGCATTAACGATCTCTTTATTGTCCTTACCCTGCACCACGAGGTTTTTATCGGCTGATACGCAACCTATCAGCCCAAAAGGTAATCCTTTATATTGACGCTCGAATTTTTCTTTGTTCTTCTTTTCAACTTCTACTATAAAGCGCGAAGGAGATTCGGAGAAGAGTACTTCATACCCGCGCATATTCCTGTCATGCGGCACTTCGTCCAAGAATATGTGTGCGCCCAAATCGGAGCCGATGCACATCTCCGCACAGGCAACCGCAAGACCTCCTTCGGACACATCATGACACGAACAGACTATCCGCGAGTGGATCGCATTACTGGTTGCCTCCAATATTTTTCTGGAGATTTTTCTGTCAATTTTAGGAACTGCCCCTTTCTTGACCTTAAGCATCCTGAAATATTCGCTCGCTCCCAATTCATTTTTGGTCATGCCAACGTTATAGAGCAAATTACCCGGCGCTTTTAGATTCGCCGTTGAAACAGAGTTCCAATCCTCAACCACCGACATCGCGGAAATTAAAAGCGTTCCGGGAATCGCGATGCGCTTATTGCCCACCGTGTATTCATTATAAAGACTGTCCTTGCCTGAGATAAACGGGACTTTAAAATATTTTGCAAAATCATAACAGCCAAGAGACGCCCGCACGAGGCTGCCAAGGATCTCTTTATCTTGCGGCGAACCCCAGCAAAAGTTATCGAGTATATACGTTTCACGCAATGTCCCGCCCACGCAGACGACATTACGCAATGCTTCTTCTATCGCAAGGCTGGCCATATGATAGGGATCAATATCGCTATAGTAAGGGTTTATCCCCAGTCCTATCGCCACGCATTTTCTATTTTTCAGGTCCGGACGCACTACCGAGCCGTCAGCCACGCATACGTTTTCTATCCCGGAAATCGATTTCACCACTGAACCTGCCTGCACCTCATGGTCGTATTCCCGCAGCACCCAGTCTTTGCAGGCGACATTTAACGACGCAAGAAGATTTTTCAAATCATCACTGTAATTTGATTTTTCCTGAAACGTAACCTTTTCCTGTTTGGGAGCGGTCCATAGTGCCTGTTTTTTCAATTTCGGAAGATGAAAAATAAAATCCATGTCCAGCTCGCACACTTTTGTTCCCTCATACGAAAGAACCAGCGTATGCGTATCGGTAACCGTACCGATAACGGCCAGCTCCACGTCTTCTTCGTTGAAAATTTCTTTTAGCGCCTTAAGGTGCTTCTGCTGCGTCAAAAATACCATGCGCTCCTGCGATTCGGAAATCCAGATATCGGTATACGAAAGCCCCCGGTATTTAAGGGGTACTTTATCAAGCGCTACTTCGACGCCCCAGTCCTGCGCGATCTCGGTGACGGCGCTGGAAATCCCCCCGGCGCCGCAATCGGTGATCGCAGTGAATAAATTTTTATCGCGGCTGCGCAAAATTGCCTCGGTAAGTTTCTTTTCTTCTATTGCATTGCCGATTTGTACGGCGCTGGTCAGACCCACGGTCTGTTCATCAAGCTCTTTCGAAGAAAACGTTGCGCCGTGGATACCGTCACGTCCGGTTTTTGCCCCGCATAAAATCACCAGGTCCCCTTTATGTACTTTTTTAAAGGATTTTCCTTTGGGGAGAAGACCCAGTGTCCCGCAATATACCAGGGGGTTACCTAAAAAACGCTCATCAAAAAGCACGGCACCGGCAACCGTAGGGATCCCCATTCTGTTGCCATAGTCGCGCACTCCTTTGATAACTCCTTTTATGACTCTCTTAGGATGCAAAAGGCCCTTAGGCAATGCTTCATAAGAAATATGCCAGGGAGAAAAACAGAATATGTCAACTGAGGCAAAAGGTTTTGCTGCGCAGCCGGTACCTACGATATCGCGTATCACGCCCCCTATCCCCGTAGAAGCGCCGCCGTACGGCTCTAAGCTTGAAGGGTGATTGTGCGTTTCTACCTTAAAACAAATATTAAAATCTTTATCGAACTTGACCACTCCTGAATTGTCATCAAAGACAGAAACGCACCGAGGGTGCTTAAGCTCCTTCGTTGCTTTCATGACGGTACTTTTCAAGAGACTGTCAATCGTTGCTTTTTTTACCAGCTTACGCTTCTCGTCGCGCTCTTCGTAATCAATAACCCCTCTGAATGTTTTATGGCCACAGTGCTCCGACCAAAGCGTAGCAATGGTCTCAAGTTCGCAATCAGTAGGATTCCTCTTGCGCGCCTTAAAATAACCCTGGATGATTTTCATTTCGGGAGCACTTAACGAGAGGCAGCCGTCCTGGGAGAATTTCAAAAGCTTTTTATCGTCAGCATCCAGTATGTCGACAGTTTTAAGGCTAAACGTATATCTGTGACCCGAAAACTCATCGAGCGTATCAAGCTCTTTTACTTTTTCGTATTCAAGTAGATGTTCGATTAAGGGGTTAAACAGGAGTTTTTCCGCCAGAGAACGTATTTCGTCATATTCTAAACCCTGGAACTTATAAAATCTGGCAGTACGACCGCTTTTTATATCCAAAGACAAGTCTTTGATCGCTTTTTCCATCGACGTAGCCACAGTATCAAAGACGCCGGGATTAAGGGTGACCAGTATTTCATCGTTTGAAGGCGGCTGCGGGAATATTCCTCTGGTTACACGGTAATTTTCAAGGCAAGGATCAACGAGCAAGGTAGAGGCGATTTTCTCTATATTCTCCTGATTGTCGCCTGCCTCAATCAAAAAGACGCTGCGTGCACACACAGAGCAATCTTTCCTGATACCTAAATCTTTGATTTGCGCACACAAAGCATTCGAGGGAAGTTCAACTTTGGGGACTATATCTATTCTCCAGATCATGCAAGTGGTAGGCTATTTAATTTTCACCAAAGAAAGATGAAAGCTGCACAATCCCTGCCTGCCATAAAAAGCAGGGTATGCATTCAAATATAATAATAAATTATAACCCTGTGCGTTGGTAAATTGCGTCAATGTTACTCAAGTAGGTAAGGGGATTAAAAATATCTTCTATCTCCTTTTGTGTGAGGTGTTTCTTTATTCTTTCATCGCGCAATACTTCGGACCTAAAATTCGAACCCTTGTTGATGACGCCCAACGAAATATTCTGGACGATATCATAGGCCGACATCCGGGCTAAACCTTTATCCATGAGCGCAATGAGTATCTTCTGCGAATAGATAAGGCCTCTGTTTAATTCCATGTTGCGTAACATATTCTTCGGGTTTACCGATAGGTTCTTGATGACTTCGGTAATTTTTTTAAGCATATAATCAATAGCAATCGTTGAATCGGGAATGACCACCCTCTCGGCGCTTGAGTGCGAAATATCGCGTTCGTGCCAAAGATTGACGTTTTCAAAACATACAAGCATATTGCCTCGTACGATCCTGGCTAAACCGCAAATGCGTTCGCAGATAACCGGATTCTGTTTATGCGGCATGGCAGATGAACCTTTCTGACCTTTATAGAAAGGCTCTTTCGCTTCGTCCACTTCCGTGCGATGCAAGTGTCTGATTT